>NZ_JACGUS010000111.1:0-124842 GCF_014076785.1 Colwellia sp. MB3u-55 | reverse complement strand
TAACCATTTCAGTGACACCGGTTTCAGATTTAAGTGATGATAGTGAAACGGTTACGATAGCTGAAGATACAATTGCTACAGGTAATGTGCTTGATAACGCAGCAACTGCAGACGGTCCACTAACTCTTACAAGCTTTATGGTTGGTGGGAATACGTATAATGCAGGTGATACGGTTACCCTTGCTGAAGGTGAACTCATCTTAAATGCAGACGGTAGCTATACCTTCACACCAAATGATAATTTCAATGGTGCTGTGCCTGTAGTCAGCTACATCGTAACTGATGGTGCAGGTGATACCGATGTGTCGACCTTAACGATTGCGGTTACGCCGGTGAACGATCCACCAGTTGCGGCTGATGATAATTTTAGTGTTAACGAAGGCGAAATCGTCAGTGGCAATGTGATCAGCCATGATGACGGCGATGGCGTGATGGATAACGATGGTGGCGATGGTGCTAGTCTGAGCGTGACTCAAGTCAATGGCGTTGATTTAGTCTTTGATCCATTAACGGGTGAAGCCCGTGTAGATATCAAAGATGGTTTTATCTTAATCAAGGCTGATGGCAGTTTCACTTACACCCACAATGGAAACGATCTGGTAGGTGCACCACCAAGCTTTAATTATACTTTAAGTGATGGTACGGATGTTGACACTGGTAATGTGATAATCGCAGTAACACCATTGAACAATCCACCGTTTGCAGAAGATGATGGCTTTAATATTGATGAAGGGGAAAGCGTTTCAGGCAATATTATACTTCATCACGATGGTGATGGTGTTATCGATACTGATGGTGGCGACGGTTCAACATTAGTGATAACTCATATTAATGGCGTCGAACTAAGCTTTGGAACAGATGGCTTTGCTATTATTAATGTCGAAGGGGGTATTTTAAGTATTAATGCTAGTGGCGACTTTACTTATCAAAATAGTGATGGCTATATTTTAGGTGCTACTCCACCAAGTTTTGAATACACTTTAACTGATGGTATTGATAGCGATACAGCCAATGTAATTATTACTGTTAATGACTCTGCTCCAGTTGCTGTCGATGACAATAATTATATTACATATAAAGATGATAATGGCTTAAGTATTAGTAGGGGAGTTCGAGGTAGTATTATTACTCGTGGTAGCTCAGGCGATAGAATTGACAGTTCAGAAGATGGTGTAATTATATTGACTCAAGTTGAGTATGATGGCCAAGTTTATGTATTTGATATTAGTCATACCTCGCATACCATAGTAACTGATTTTGGTGTACTGGTTATTAGTCATAACGGGCGATATACATTTCAATTGGCTGCAGGAATTGATGTTAATTCCATTCCATCGTCATTACAATTTACTTACACGATCCAAGATGGCGATGAAGTAAACCCTGAAACTGATGAAGCTACTTTAACCATTAACTTAACTCACGATAATCAAAATATTAGCCCAATGAGTACTTCTTTGTCTGAAGGTGAACTTATCGACTTAGCTTATAGCGAACCAAATACTAAGCTGAACTTAAATGATGAAAGTTTAAGCCCAGCAATAATATTTGAACTAAATGATCTACTAGTGGAAAGTAATCTTGATAATATCAATGAAAGCTTCATTTTTAATGAGTTATCTGAAAGTGACTTAAATACAGATCAAGAAAGTGAAGTTACAGTTATCTACGCAGACGAAAACTTGACCTTAGAAAATATTGATCAGGTCGACGCGCTTTCAAATACTGAAACAATAATCACCAATAATTTCTTAAATAAAGGTGTAACATTGAACAGTGATGCGTCATCAGAAATTGTGCCATTGCCCATTGAACTCGACACTTCAGACCAGATATGATTAAGTCGAGTAAATTAAGTAGCAAAACATAACAAGTACAATGAGCTAATGATGAGATGTTCTTTCCAACATCATTAGCTTATTGGCTTTTTTAAGGGATAACATACTAGGTGCAATCAACAGTGCAACAGTCAACTCAATGGACAATTAACGCTTCACAAAAGTTAAGTTCAGACCCTCTGTTAGACAGTTTAGTGCTTATAACAGAGCATTATGGTAACCCGTGTTCTCCTGAAGCGCTCGCGGCTGGTTTACCACTTACTGGTGCTAATCTTACACCAGAGCTGTTACCTCAAGCAGCATCTCGCGCAGGGTTAAGTGCAAAATTAGTGCGTAAAGGCTTGAATGAATTACCCTCAATGTTGTTACCTTGTATTTTGATGCTAAAAGATAAAAAAGCCTTAGTATTACAAGAACTCGATATTGAAAAAAATATAGCAACAGTTTCTTTACCTGAAACTGGCGGTGAAGAACAGTTAACAATAGAGGGATTAGAATCGAGTTTTGTTGGCTATTTATTTTTAATAAAGCAGCAATATCGCGGTGATAGAAATTTTGATGTTCATCTTAATAGTTCAAAAGAACATTGGTTATGGCAGAAAATTAAGAATACTTCATCGATATATCGAGATGTGATTATTGCATCAGTAATGATCAATGTTTTTGCTCTGGTATCACCACTTTTTGTGATGAATATTTATGACAAAGTGATACCTAATCTCGCTTTCGAATCACTTTGGGTACTAGCCATTGGTGCCGGTGTCGCTTATATCTTTGATTTTATTTTAAAACAACTTCGTGGTTATCTAATTGATGTTGCGGGCAAGAAAATTGACATTGAAGTTTCTTCAAAACTATTTGCTAAAGTAATTGGTATACCGCTTGAAAAACGCTCCCCAAGTGTCGGTGGAATGGCAAAGCAGCTGAGTGAATTTGACAGTGTTAGAGAGTTTTTGTCTTCTGCGACAATAAGTGCCTTAGTTGACTTACCTTTTGCTGTGCTTTTTATGTTTTGTATTTGGCTTGTTGCAGGAGACTTAGTGATGTTTCCAATTATTGCCTCAATACTTATCATTGGCTACACCTTGTTAAATCAATCTAAACTGCGTAAAGCGATAGAAGAAAGTAATAAGTTTTCGGGTTTGCGCCATGGACATCTGATCGAGTGTTTAAGCGCGTTAGAATCTATTAAAGCTAATGGCGCCGAAGGTGTTGTGCAAAGAGCTTGGCAGCAAATGGTTGGTCATACCTCGACTTGGTTACTTAAATCTAAAATGATCACTAATTCGGTCTTAAATTTTGCGAGTTTTATTGTACAAATATCAGTAGTCGCCGTTGTAGTGTTAGGTGTCTATCGAGTATCCGAAAATTTAATCTCTATGGGGGGAATTATAGCGGCTGTTATGTTAACCGGTCGTGCTATATCTCCTATTGCTAAGCTTGCTGGCCTAATGACGCGCTCTAATCAAACCTTAAGTGCTCTGAAACAACTCGATACTTTAATGGAGCAAGAAGGCGAATTTGAAGACAAAGCTCATTTGGTAAGTCGGACAAAACTCAGTGGCAACATAAATGCTGAAAATATCAGTTTTAAGTACCCTAATGCAGAAAGCGACTCTTTGCAGCCAATGTCAGTAAAAATTAATCAAGGAGAAAGAATTGCCATTGTTGGTCATAATGGTTCGGGTAAAACAACGCTGGCTAAATTACTATTAGGTCTTTATCAGCCAAGCAAGGGTAGCATTCAATTTGATGGTTTAAATCACCGGCAAATTCACCCTAGCGATTTGCGAAAAAACATTGGCTATTTACCACAAGATATTGTCTTATTTCATGGTACCATCCGCGATAACATCCTCTTCGGTACTCGTCAAGTTACTGAATATCAACTTATTAGAGCGGTTCAACTGTCTGGTGTCAGTGCTTTTACCGATCATAATAGTCAAGGCCTTGACCAACAAGTGGGGGAAAGTGGTAATGCATTATCACGTGGCCAGAGACAGTCAATTGTTTTAGCCAGAGCGATATTAAATTCACCTCAAATATTACTGTTAGATGAGCCAACCGCGAGTCTTGATGCTCGTGCTGAAAAAAAGTTTATTGAAGCAATCAATGCAACGGCAAAAGATCGCACTATGTTATTAATTACCCATAAAATGGATTTATTAAAATTGGTTGACCGCATTCTTGTTTTAGATAAAGGTAAATTGATTATTGACGGTCCAAAAGATAAAGTATTAGCGCAACTCAAAGGCGAAAATTTAAATCAAGAGACGAACTTATGAAGGTTAGCCAACAAGACCTAGAAATGGCTGACGATGTATATGGTGCAATGCTAACGGAAGTGCCAAGTTTACATCGGTTAACTATATGGGCAATGGCCGGATTACTTTTTTGTTTTCTTATTTGGTCATATTTTTCTGAACTTCAACAAGTTACTTCAGGAATGGGCAAGGTCATACCATCAACTCAAGTACAAATTATACAAAGTTTAGATGGTGGTGTATTACAAAAACTCTTTGTTCAAGAAGGTATGCAAGTAATTAAAGGGCAACCGATTGCAAGTATTGATGATACTCGCTTTAGATCTGACTTTGCAGAACAAAAACAGGAAGTGAGTAGCCTTAGAGCGAATGTCATTCGCCTTAGAGCTGAGCTTTCCAGTATATTGATTGGTGTTAGCGAAAGTTGGCAACGACAAATAGAAATAAATATAAAAGTACCCGTTTACCCAGACGATTTGCAACAAAACGCTAAGTTTATGGTTGAAAGACAACAAGAAGAGTATTCTGGAAGAATAGATAATTTAATCAATCAATTAGCAATTCAAGCCCAGCAGATACAACAAAGGGAACAAGAAGTTGCTGAATTAGTTTCGAAAATTAATACCTTAAAAATAAGTTATGAGATAGCCAGTAAAGAACTCGACTTAACACGACCGCTTGCAGAAAAAAACATTGTTTCAAAAATCGAACTCTATAAGTTAGAACGTAGCGTGAATGAGCTTAAAGGTGAATTAAGTGCGGTTCGTTTGTTAGCACCAAAATTAAAGTCTGCCATACAAGAGTCAATTTTAAATCGTAGAGAAACAGCACTTGCTTATAGAACAGAAGCGAGATCAGAGCTTAATGAATTAGAGAATAAACTATCTCGAATTAATGAATCACAGGTTGGTGCTCAAGATAAAGTAACGAAAGCATTAATTTTATCGCCGGTTATTGGTACTATTAAAACCATACACATTAATACCTTAGGTGGAGTAGTTAAGCCGGGTGAAACCATTGCTGAAATTGTGCCCACCGAAGATAAATTGATGGTTGAAGCAAAAATTAAGCCTAGAGATATTGCGTTTATTTATCCTGGGTTGCCAGCTGTTGTTAAGATAACCGCCTATGACTTTACAAGATATGGCGGGTTAACGGGTAAAGTAGAGCACATAAGTGCCGATACAACACAGGATGAAGAGGGAAACAGTTTTTATCTTATTAGAGTGCGCACTGATGCTTCAAGCATTAAGAATAAAAATGGCAAAGAAATGCCAATTATTCCAGGTATGCTAACAGATGTTGATGTTATTACGGGTAAACGAACAATTTTAGAATATATTTTAAACCCCATATTACGGGCGAATGAGGCTGCACTAAGAGAACGGTAGGCTTGTCTAATAGTAATTAATAATAAAAATATGGAGTATTTATAAATAACATTATGTTTAAATTAAATAAAATAACTATGGTTTGGTGTTTAGGCTTATCGGGATTATATTCCGCTAATAGCTATGCCCAAAGTTTAGAGGCAACCGTTGCGACTGCACTTGATACACACCCTGATATTCGTCAGACATTTGCACGATTTAAATCTAAAGAAGAAGATGTTAATCGTGCCTCAGCAGGCTATTTTCCAACTATTGATTTAACTGCTGGTTATGGTTATGAATATACTGATACTCCCGGAAACAGACGAAATGCTACCATCGGCGATAACGGTGAAACTGAATTAGCCCGAGGTGAATTTGGTGTTAGTATTAAACAAATTCTTTTTGATGGCATGTACACGAGTAATGAAATAGATAGAACTAAATTCGAAGCGAGCGCTGAGCAATGGACATTAATTGCCAATGCAGAAGATCTTGCGTTACAAGTGGCTAAAGCCTATTTAAATTTTATAAAAACAGATGAGCTTGTTAAATTATCAGCAATAAACATTGCCTCACACCAAGTCATTTATGATCAAATAAAAGAACGTACTGATTCAGGACTGGGTAATATCGCCGACTTGTCTCAAGTTACAGGGCGGCTAGCTCGCGCGCAAGCTAACATGATTTCGGCGCGTAATAATAACCTTGACGCTAGGTCACAATTTATTCGTTTAACGAATACACAACCGAGTAATCTTGTGCTACCAGTACCTGATGCCGATATGTTACCTAAAAATAAAGCAACGGGTTTAACTCTAGCAATAAAGCGTCATCCGGTAATTAAAGCTGCTCAGCAAGATATTAATGCGGCTCGTTCATTTAAAAACTCAATAAACGCTAGATATTACCCAACCTTATCTTTAGAACTCGGCGTGAATTCTGATAATGATATTGGTGGTGAAAGTGGTATTAATCGATTTGGCGCTGACGTAGGTGGTCATCGAAACGATGCAACAGCAATGCTGCGCTTGCGCTACAACTTTTACTCGGGTGGAAAAGACATAGCTACCGAACGAAGTGCCGCCTATAAAATTTCAGAAGCGCAGGAAATTAATTATAACGCTCACCGTCAAGTTACTGAAAGCTTTGGTCTGTCGTGGAATGCTTTTGAAATGTTATCTTTACAAAAAAAATATCTAAAGCAACATGTTATTACATCTAAAGATACGCAGGCAGCCTACAAACAGCAGTTCGATATTGGGCAGCGAAATCTTCTCGATCTGCTTGATACCGAAAATGAATTATTTCAAGCTCGTAAGGATTACCTTGATGCAGACTTTAATGAATTAAGCGCTCAGTATCGTTTGTTAAATGCAACAGGCCTGCTACTTGATTCATTGAGAGTAACAAGATCATCAAAATGGAAAGGTGAACACGAATACGAACAAGGAGCTTACGATGAATAAGTTATCAATTAAGCCAATAGAAGTTACTGCAAAATATTTAGTGGTCGCTTTTGCAGTATTATTTATTAGTGCATGTGCTGATACTCCTGTAGTTACATTAGAAGACTCGGTACAGCAGTTTCATGATTTAACTGATTATGACAGTGATGGTGTAGTAAAAGCGCGTGAACAATGTGACGGGACTTCCATTGGTGCTGCGATTGACAATTATGGTTGTGGCACTCGAACGTCTAAAATAATGCCTTTTAAAATTGATGTTAAGTTTGTTAACAATTCTTATCAACTGTCAGACCAAGCAAACGAAGACATCAGTAGGTTAGCAGAACTTCTTAAAATGTATCCGCAAATCAATGTAGTGATTGAAGGGCATAGCAGTAAAGTTGGCGTGGCAAAATTAAATCAAGTGCTGTCAAATAATCGCGCTAAAGCGGTTGCTTTGGTACTAATCAATGATTTTAAAATTAATGAAGAGCGTATCTCTTCAATCGGTTATGGCTTTGAACGCTTAGAAAACTTAGCCGATACTGAACAAGCGCATGCTGAAAATCGTCGTATAATGGCCGAGATATCTCATGTAGAAAAAGTTGATGATCTCAAATGG
Source organism: Colwellia sp. MB3u-55 (assembly GCF_014076785.1). NCBI lineage: Bacteria > Pseudomonadati > Pseudomonadota > Gammaproteobacteria > Alteromonadales > Colwelliaceae > Colwellia > Colwellia sp. MB3u-55. The sequence goes on along the minus strand of NZ_JACGUS010000111.1, from coordinate 117,300 downwards.
ACCATTTATACAGTGAATCAAGCTAATTAATTATTAATGAGTAGCATTAGAAGAAGTTCTTTTTTTAAATGGATGGTTATCAAGCCCATCCAAATGCTTCTCATCACCATAATATGTTTAGCGGCTATATTTGCTCAATCTACACAGCCCCTCAATGAAAAAGAAATTGTATCATCATTAGAAAAAAGTTATGGAGAAAGAGCAGGTAAAAGAGGCAAAGCCTGGTTTAAATTAATGCAACCAAAAGTTCAACATTCACCCTTAGAAACATTACAAGAAGTTAATCAATTCTTTAATATGTTTAGGTTTATTGATGATAGTAAACTTTGGGGGGTTAGCAATTATTGGGCGACACCTATCGAATTTATCGGTGTTAATGGTGGCGATTGCGAAGACTATTCAATTGCTAAATATTTTACCTTATTAGAGATGGGTATTGCGGATGAAAAAATGAGGATCACTATGGTAAAAGCTGTCAAACTTAATCAATACCATATGGTACTCGCTTACTACGAAACGCCTAGTGCCGTACCATTAATTTTAGATAATCTAGACGGTGTTATAAAACCCGCAAATCAGCGCAACGATCTGATCCCTATATATAGTTTTAATGCCAGTCAATTATGGTTGAACAAAGCAAAGGGGCAAGGAATTCTTAGTGGAAAATCATCAAAGCTTAAACTTTGGCGAGACTTAAGACAGCGTATAACTACTTCAAAACTTAAACAACCCAAAATTAAAATGGAGTTTTAAGACCATGACCCTATTTAGAGAAATAAACTCATTACTGTTCGCACTTTTTTTACTAGTTATGACCAGTTTAGTTTATTTTCAATTTACACAAACCCGCGACTTTATGAATCAGCAGATGGATTCTGATTTAAACAACACTATAACTTCGTTAGGTTTAATGCTGAGGCCTCATCTTGAAACCGGAGATGTAGCCACAGCAGAAACCTTGGTTAATGTCATTTTTGAAGGCGGCTTCTATCGCAAGGTGACCCTTAAATGGCTAGTTGATGGCAAAGAACAAATTTGGGAAAATCCAATTGTTATTGAAGGGGTTCCACAATGGTTTATAAATCTAGATTTATTTGCCATACAAAAAAAAGAAAGTTTAATTACCTCAGGTTGGTTGCAACTAGCAACAATTGAAATTGAAGGTCATCCTGCGTTGGGTTATCAAGAATTATGGCGTGTGATGAATGACACTTTGATGATTTTATCTTTGCTTTTTATTCTTTCTATTATTGTTTTAAGGTTCAAATTGAACCGAATTTTAAAACCGTTACATAATGTAGCTATACACGCGAAAAACATTTCACAACGTAAGTTTGGTCAAGACCTTGAGTTACCGAAAACTATAGAGTTACAAGATGTCGTTGGCGCGATTAATTCGATGTCAGGACAGTTAAAACAAATATTTTCGACCTTGGATGAAGAGGTTAATGAATTAAAAGAAGATAAATTTATCGATCAGGTTTCTCAATTGCCTAATCGACAATATTTGTCTGCACAAATCAATAATTGGTTAAATGAGCCTGGATTTGGCGGACTTATTTTAGCTAAGTTTGATTGGCTTGAAGATGTTCATAGTAAGTATGGCTATCAAGGCCGAGATGAAATTATTAAGGTTGTGTCAAAACGAATGCAAGCCGAGTTGCCAGAAATCAGCGAATGTATTATTGCACGAATTGCCAACACCGAATTTGCATTTTTGATCACTAAAGCAGAAAAAAGCGTCATAAAAGTCTACTTGCAGTCATTAATTAGGATCATTAATCAAGAGATAGCAAAAGCAGGTTGCACACCTAATACTCGCTTTGCCTTAGGTGTTAGTCAACGCATTGATAACATGAACTCGGCTGATTTATTATCTCAATCTGATAATGCACTACAACAAGCACAACGCGAGCATAAAATAAGTCATTGGATAGATGCGGATCAACCACAAAAATATAGCCGTGAACAATGGCGCAGTAAATTGGTTGATTCTATTAATAACAACCATTTTAGTTTTCAATGGCAGCCAATTTTAGCTATGACGACTCAACATGTAATTCAGCGTGAAATATATTGTCGTTTATACATAGACAAACAAATTGTCACCGCATCTGAGTTTATGCCATTTATAGAGTTGTTATCGTTAGGTGCTCAGCTAGACAGATGTTTATTGCAGTCAATCGAACAGCAGAATATTTTGGCCCTTGCAGATGAGGGCATCGCGATTAATTTAACGCATGATAGTTTAAAAGATCCACAATTTATTCAATGGTTAGCGCAATATCTTAAGCAGTCCGTCTATGCCGAACGTATTTCTTTTGAAATACCCGAATCAGCAGCCATAACCTCGTTTGAGCAATGTTATCAGCTAGCAGAAATTGTTAGAGCAGCGGGTGCAAAGATAGGTATTGACCAGTGTGGTCGCCAAATTGGCTCTTTAGAATATTTACAAAAACTTCTACCAAATTATATTAAATTAGACTTATCTTTCGCTTATTATGAGAAGTTAAATCAAAATAAAGAACTTTGCCGTGCGCTAGTCAATGTGGCGAAGGGACTAAATATCTCGGTTATTATTACTGGAATTGAAGACCAAGCCCAATTAGCAGATTTTAATTCATTAAAAGCAGAGGGTTATCAAGGTTATATTTGTCCGGTTGAAGACGTTAATATTAATCCCAGTTAAACCTATGGGTGTTAAAGTTTGAATGCCTTAATGATTTAGCCTAACTCGAGCTAATGAAACAGTGAAAAAAGTAAATATCAAAGCATGGGTTAATAGATGATCAGGTAATGTGAAAAACAGATAAGGGTAAAGTTTAATTGATGCGGCTTTTCATTATAAATAGATATATTTCAATAAGTAACTAGTTATATTAGTCTGTAACTAACGGTCTTAATTTAGTTGTTTGAATTAAAGCCCGTTCAGAACCATTTTTATATTTTACTTTTTATATTAAACGAATTTTAAAATACTTTTTAGTGAGATTTACTATGACTGATTCACCTATTCAAATAGTTTGCGCAAGTTGCGGTACGAAAAATCGTCTAGCTAAGGCCAAGCTCAATGACCAGCCTCTATGCGGTAAGTGTGGTAAAGCTGTGCTTTCTATTAACCCTGTTATTGGTAGCGATAAAAACTTTAGCCGTTATATTACCGACAATGGTTTACCTGTTGTTGTCGACTTTTGGGCACCGTGGTGCGGGCCTTGTAAACAATTTGCACCCACTTTTGAACAGGTTGCTGCAGATATGTTTACACAGGCTTGTTTTGTGAAGTTAGACACTGAAAGTAATCAAAATACCGCAGGAGGGCATAGTATCCGTTCTATTCCTACTTTAATGATATTTCATCATGGTAAAGAAATTGCTCGAATGTCCGGAGCCTTACCCAAAGCACAGTTTAAACAATGGCTAACTGAAAATTTGCCAATGACAGACACATTATAAGTATCTTAAAGAACATTCTTTATAGGTGCTGCGGTTACTCACAAGGGACAAAGATTATCTTTGTGAGTAACAAGTTAAACGATTTTATCAGTTAACGTTATTCGTTTAATAGCGAGATGAAAAAGCTCATTTCTAAAGCTTTTTCTTTTAAACTTTTAAATCGTCCTGATGCTCCGCCATGGCCAGCGTCCATATCTGTCTTAAACAACAATAAATTATCATCTGTTTTAAGCTCTCTCATTTTTGCTACCCACTTCATTGGTTCAAAGTACTGAACCTGAGAGTCATGTAATCCGGTAGTCACCAGTATATTTGGATAGTGTTGAGCAGTGATATTATCCATTGGTGAATAAGATAAAATATCTTGGTAGGCTTTTGCTTCGTTTGGATCACCCCATTCGTCATATTCATTGGTGGTTAGCGGTATGCTTTCATCGAGCATCGTTGTTAACACATCTAAAAAGGGCACATGAGCGCCAATGCCTAAGTATAGTTCCGGTGCTTGATTGACCACCGCACCCATTAATAAGCCGCCAGCACTACCGCCAGAAGCAAATATTTTATCTTTAGCACCATATCCTTGGGCAACTAATGCCTTAGTAACATCGATAAAGTCATTAAAGGTATTTTGTTTAAGCGCCTTTTTACCGGTTTCATACCACTGCCTGCCTAACATTTCTGAGCCACGAACATGGGCAATAACATAAACAAACCCTCTATCAAGTAAACTTAACGTTTGACTCGAAAAATCAGGGTCTATGGTTAAGCCGTAAGCACCATAACCGTATTGAAGAAGTGGGTTGGTACCATCTTTTTTAAAACTATTGCGACGATAAACAATTGATACCGGTACTGCTGCACCATCACGAGCGTTAATAAATAGACGTTCTGCTTGATAATCATCTTGGTTAAAGTCTCCTAAGACTTGTTGCTGTTTCAGTAATTTTCGCTCACCTGTTGCTAAGTCAAATTCAAATAAAGAATCGGGTGTTGTTAAGCTAGAATAATATAACCTTGCGATGGTACTGTTTGGCTCCGGATTTTCGTCAAGACAAGCAAAATAACAGGGGTCATCAAAAGATAGTGGATAGTGATGACCGGCATTTTCTCCCTGAGTTGTGTGCACGATAAAACGAATTTGACCATTTTCTCTTTCGGTTATTACAATGAAACGGTGAAATAATTCAATGCCTTCAACCAGGACATTTTCTCTGTGGGGAATAATTTCTTGCCAGTTATTGATATCATCAATTTGCGCAGCCGTCGCTTTCATTAACCTGAAGTTTTTAGCTTGGTAGTTAGTCACAATATAAAAAAATTCACCCATTTTATCGGCGTGATATTCATGTTGTTCTTGATAAGGTAATAATTCGGTAAACTGCCCATTGGGCTCATCGGCACTAAGTACTAAGTAATGTGTCGATTCAGTGGCATGTAAACAAATATAAAGTTGAGAGTCATCTCTGCTCTTATCTAAGCTGATATAAAAACGGTGGTCGTCTTCTTGATAAACAAGCACATCATCAGCTTGTGGTGTTCCTAATGTATGGCGATATACTTGTGTGCCAAGCAAGGTCTCTAAATCTTTCTTTACATAGAAAAGGGTTTTATTGTCGTTCGACCAAACAACTTGTCCTTCAGTTTCAACAAGAATATCGGCTAAATAAGCATCTGGCCCATCAGAGTTCTTTGTTAAATCTTTAAAATTAATGGTATAGATACGACGGCTGTCGGTATCTTCAGATATTGACATGATTTGGTCATTTTGACTTATTGATAAGTCGCCTAAATCATAAAACTCATGATCTTGTGCGCGCTCATTAACATCTAATAAGAGTGTTTTATTTGCACCTGCGAAACTTGTTGCTCGGTAGTAGTTGGAAAACTCTTGCTCGCCATTAATTTCGCTGTGATACCAATATTTTCCATCTTTTGCTGGAACGGTATTATCGTCCTTGACAATCCTGTCTTTAAGTTCATTAAAAAGTAATGCTTGTAAAGGTTTTTGCTTGTCCAACATGGCATCAGCATAATTATTTTCATCATTAAGGTGTGCTATAACTTTTTCATCACTGCGCAGGTCATCACGCATCCAATAATAATTATCGATGCGTTGGTGATTGTGTTTTTCCATCTTGTGAGGAATTTTTTTAGCTATTGGTGCAATAATTTTATTGTCTGATGACGCTGATATAAATGATGATGTTGGCACTAAGTGCTCCTAGTTAAATAATAAATGAGATGAGAATAATTTAAGAAAAAGCGCGATAAAAGCCTATCGAGCTTTTTTATATTAAGTGAACGCTTTTAAAGAGACTATGAGAGCTCGCTATTTTTTTATCTTAATGATCAGGTTATCTTCGATAAACTTTAATTGCTCAAGTAATATCTCTTGTGAATCACCTGACATAAATACATGACCCACCTCGCTGCTGGTACTGTCGTGTGGGTAAACCTCATCTTCAGCTGCAATATTAAGTTTAAATTGGTCTATTTCTTTGAGTGCTTTGCATTGCTCTATACCGAAAATCTCATCAATAGTTCCTGGACCAGGATGGATCATGAGTACGCAAGCAAATTTATTAGCTTTGACAGGTAACGGGGTTGGAGTCGCTCCAGTTTCTAACTCTACATAGGTTTTCCATGGGTTGAAACCATAGGCATATTGAATGAGTTCCATATAGTAACCACCTGGTGGGCGAACGGCCATTTCGCCAAATACCAGCCCCGTTTTAGTCAGATAGAATTCAGCATGAGTCATACCATTTTTAACGCCAAATCCTTTGATGACTTGATCATTTATCGCGATAATTTTTTCTTGCAATGCGAGGGTTAAATTTGCCGGTAATATTGATTTTTTCCATCGGTGAAGGTAGTCGGTTATATTATGAAAAATAGGCACACCATTATGGATAAACGTTTCTACGCTAATTTCACTACCTTCAACAAAAGCTTCAGCCAGTAGCCCGGGCTTTGAATGCAATGCTACTTCCGCTAAGCTTTGTAGCACCATAACACCTCTTGCACCCGATTCGGCTAAAGGTTTAACAACAAGTGGCAGGCCTAACTTATCAACTAATTCTTGTGGCGTATCTTTATCATTGATGAGATGGAATTTTGTAATAGGAATATTGTGCTCTAAAGCTTTGAGCTTCATCTCGTTTTTATTATGTAAGATACGGGTAATGTTAAGTGGCGTGCCTGTCAGTTTGAATTCTTGACGAACCATAGCAGCAATATCGACACTTGATTCAGTGGCTGCGATAACATATTCAATATTAAATTCACGAATTGCTGCTATTTCAGCTTTTAAAAGCATTTTTTCTGCGCTTTCAAATGATGTTTCAATACAGCCCGACAATTTTTCTTTTCGACTTTCGTGAAGGGGACCATCACTCCAGAGAAAAACGTTATGGCCCAGCTTTAATGCGGCTCGATAACATCGACCTCTTCTACCCACGATTAATACATTCGCCACTCAGTACCTCTGATAATTTCTAAATCACATAATTATCTGCTGAGTCTAGTGAATATATATAAATTAATATATAAGAATATTTAGCGCAGTAGAATAGGATGGATGAAAATTTCAAACAGTCTAGAAATTTGGATCGTCGTTGTATTGTTAAGTAGGGTCAGGCAGCGAGGTAGATAACGCTTTGCTGACACATATTTAATATGCCTTGGAGAAGGCATATTAGCTTATTATTTTTTATTGATAAGGCTTAACGGTAAAACGCTTCAACTGTGCCTTTAGCCGTCATTAAAAGTGGCTGACCACGACGGTCTAATGCTTTGTTCATGGTGACTTTTACCCAACCTTCGCTGATGCAATACTCTTCAACATCGAAACGTTCTTTGCCATTAAGTCGAATACCTATCTCGTGTTGAAAAATTTCTTCTACATGATGTGGGCTTCGGGGATTACCTGATAGGCGATCGGGTAAAGCGGGTAGCGATGTAGTATCGTTCATGTTTGTAACCTATGATAAAAAAATTGCGCTATTGTAGGCAATATATAGATAGCGCTCAAGCGCTGTTGTGATAAATTTTTAGCCTTTGTTTAAAAGTCTAAATAAACCTCAAGTTTATAACGCCGGTAAGGGGGATAATCTTCAATACTTAAAGCCGTTATCGAGTAGAAAAACTAAAGGCTATTCAAGTCAATCTACTCATCGTTGCAATACCGTTATTAGAAGCGCCAATCCTTGATGATTGGATTCCTACTCCCATCGAGAAACCATAATGCTGCAACTAAACCCTCGGTATCATTAGTGACGGTAATTACAGTTTCAAAAACCGCTTCATTCAATGATGTTCTTAGTAAGCAGCTATCATAATTAATGTTATAGCTCCCATCGCTATTTTCTTGATAATCACTGCACAGTGATAAATAGGCAGCTTGATCATCATCATCAGACCTGATTATTGTTAAATTAAATGAACGCTCACTATTTAATGAAAAGCCATCAGGTACTAATATATCACCACTGGTTTGTGCACTACTTTCTAACACGTCTCCTGCTTCTAGGGGACTAGTTTCTGCTAAGATAAACTCAGTTACCACAGGTTGGGTTACAATTGGGTCGGGTAAAATAATCTCTGGCTGTTGTTCTTCTACTACCGGTTGTGGCGTAACTGATACTGTTTCTCCGGCCGAACCACCGCCGCCACATGCTGTTAATAAAGCACTTAATAGAACACTAATATATAGCTTATTCATATGTCACTCCTTTAATCTAAAAATGTATTATTTATATTGGCATTATTTTCTATAAACCAGTCATCATCAATACGACCTTCATTGATAATAAAGCTAGAAAACAAGGGGTAAGCGTAAATTACATCCATGTATTCAAGAGGATATTGCCATTGTGTACCGACATTGATCGCCCAAGGCATACCATTCTCATTAACAAAGTAACGCTCATTATCAGGTTCGCTCTTATCTTCACCTCTGTTAAAAAAGTCTGTTCTAAAAGCTTCGGTAGGGGCTTTATTGGGCAAATGTATTTCGTATGCTCTACCAGGAGCCTGTCCGAATACATAACCATGTTCATAGCTTTCAGTAGCGAATAAAAATGGGTCATAAGGGAACGCAGGCATTTCTTCACTAGGAATTGCATGGGTCATTGGCAGTGTCATTGAAAAATGCATTTGAATTTTAGAACCACAACCTGGTTCACTTCTGTAATACTTACAGTTTTCACCCGCACTTACATAGTCCCATATGTCGTTGGTAATTATTGCGATGGCTTTATCACGCCCCTGCTCTAAAGGTGAGCTGAGCTGAGGCACGTTGTTAATGGTATAGCGGATAGCATCTTCGTTAATTTTTTCTCTGCTAATACCAGGCAATTGAAAAGCAAATCCGTTGTGATAAGACCCGCCAACAGCGGCAATTTGTCCTTCAATTTTCACTCGAATAACTTCACCATCAAGTATATATTCACTAATACGATAGTTCATCACTAAGTCATTGAAGTCATAATCGCCTACTATTGGCCAATTATCTTCAAAGGCAATAGTAGCCCAGCCAGAAGCACTTGGGTAATACTCTATGCTAACGTTAGCTTCTGTTATATCCACAATATAATCTTCAACTTCACCATCACTAACTCCACCCGTTGGACCTAAGTCGGCAGTACTACTTATTCTAAAACGTGCCCAAGTACTGTTCACTTCAGCCCATGTCGGCACTTCATATGAAATGATATTACTACCTGCAATAACAGGTAGTGCATCAATTATTTTCTCATCGGTTCCAAAAAAACCGTTACCATCAAAATCTATCCATGCATTTACAAAGGCTGAAGATGAAGCAACAAGTTGAAGTACTGCTAGGTTACCGACTTCTATACCTGTGACAAAAGCAACACCATCATCATCATTATTACCGTCTGTTTCATCATCACTTAGTGGAAATTGATAGCTATCAAATTCGGCATCAACGCTAGTACCCATAAAGATAGAATTATTTTCGGTACTATGGCGAGCACCATTATCTACAGCGAGACTACCATATGAGGCTGGAGCATCACCGAAATCTATTGTTGCGGCATCTGTCGCAATAACAGGGGCTAATGCACAACGTGCCCCATCGTTATTGCTTGAACTTGGGCCATAAGAAAATAAATCGGCGACTGGATTGGCTTCATTAGTATTTATTTTAAATATTTTACCATCGTTGTTACGGCTAATATAAAGGTTTCCATCAACATCAAAATAAACAGCACCAAATATTCCTGTTTCACCAATATTATTAATTAATGTAGAACTGCCATTATTAACATCAATACGATATAGGTCCCCTTGGCTATCGACACTGTATGCAAAACCATCAGATGGATGAAAGGCCATATCAAAAATATCCAGATCCAAGCTACTGCCATCTATAATCAGTTGAGCTATCAGATAGTTAGCATCTGATGAATCTAAGGAGATAGCATATAAACCGTAAGAAGCACCCGGTTTATAGATGTAATAGATATTGCTATCAATGGCAATATCACCGACATCAAATGATACATCTGGTAATCCTGATGTAGTCAATGAGGTAACTTGATAGTCACTATTAATACGAACAGGTTGTTCGAATTCATTGCTCCAGGCATAAATGAATTGATCGTGAGTATTAAAGCCCATGGCATTAAGCTCATTAGTTGTTCCCATGGTATTTGATAGTTGCAGGTATTGTCCTGTGGCCAATTGAACACTATATAACGTCGCCAAGGTATCTTGTATTAAAAAAGCCTCGGCGGGACAAGTCGCAAAAGGTTTTCCAACGATAGCTTCGCTTACTGACAAGGTCATACCGTTAGTACACCCCGGCTGTCCGATTACGCTATCTGCGCCAAATTCGATAAAATTTGTCGCAGAATAAGCCCCCCCACAATCATTACCTATGCCCTCTATCACAGCATTAGCACCGGTCTGGACGAAGCCTTTAGCAAAAATGAAGCCTGTGGTTTCAGCGCCTGCACCTAGTTGGGTATAACCCGCCGAGCCAGTTTTGTCGCCTAGGACATTCCAGATAACGGTGCTGTTGTCGGTTACATTTAACAATATTACTTTTGCATCAATCGCAAAACTTAAGTAGTTAGCAATATTAAAAATCCATGTGCCATCGACACCTTTACCATCAAGTGTGAGGGTTTTTCCCCCAGTGATGGTTAGATAATCTATCGTACTATAAATGCCTGCTTCGAGCGTTTCATTGTTGGTCCCAAACGTAATAGAAACAAGCTCTGTGCCTGTGCCCAGAGCTTTCAACGTTGTTTGTATCGATGTAAGTAAAGCTTCTTGATTGGTTACTAAGGGGGGAGAAGGAGGTACCAGCAAAGAATTGGCGGTAAGGATCCCATCAATTTGAACACCAGCACCGATGGTTGTGGTGGTTCCGGCATCAACATCACCATGAAAAATTGAACCCGCACCAACTGTTACTGTCGTTCCAGCTAAAACATCACCCACAACTTCCACCGTTGCATCAATCGTTACGGTGGTTCCAGCGACAAGTTCACCATTAACAACGGCGTCAGCACCGACGGTAGCGGTGGTTCCAGCCAAAATAGAACCTTCAATAATTGCAGCCACACCTAAGGTTACAGTAGATCCCGCTTCAATATAGCCAACAACAGTTGCATCAGCGCCAAGGGTTACCGCAGTTCCGGCTTCTGTATTACCCCCTACCACCGCATTGGCGGCGAGCGTAATTGCGGTAGCACTTTGAGCATTGCCACCAACGGTTGTGCGTGCACCCATCGTTATATAACCGCTGGCATAAAGTGATTGGTTATTTAGCGCTGAATCTGATAAAGGTCCATTACTAGCCTGTGCAGTAGATAGGGCAAAAAACAGACAATTGGATATGACCAAACTCGCTTGTTTTGCTGCGCGTCTATAATGTATGGCGCCATTACCCATAATATTACTTATTAATGCGTTAACATCAATATTAGCCAAATTGTGATCCCAAATATAAGCATTATTCCTTTTCATCTTATTGCCCTCAATTGTATGTAAAATCTTATTTGTTACTTAAGATAGGTGTTGCAAGTAATGAACCAAGATGGGGTTTGTGATTAAGTTATTGATATTGTTTGATATTAATTTTATTATATTAGTTTTTATATTAGTTTTTATATTTTTGTTTTGCGAAAATTATCATTTTGCAAAATAGAATAAAGTAAGGTTACTATTTTATTAATGGGGACTGATAAAGGATCAAACCGCGGCTCTATTGAGATGCGGCTTTTGGCGGTCATCTGGTTAACTGTTATAACTGTTATAACTGTTTATATTGAAAGCCATTGACTAGCCATTGTTTTGTTTGTTTTATCCATGACAATCCATAAAGTCCCACTAAGTGTTTAGGTTTTAGTTTACAACGAGGGTCTGATAATAAAGTCCTCGCTTGGGAAAAATGCCCATCACCAATATTGAGTTTTGCCAAGTGACACAAATGTGTTGCACTATACTTAAGCATATTGGTTGAGCTTTTATTCCCTTTAAATTGAGATGCTTGCTCAGTTATCCGAAGACTAAAACCACACTCTGCAGTAGGAATATTATTTTTACTTGCTTGGTTTTGCGCATCTTTATGATAAAGAGAGTGAATATTTGGTGAATAAGCAATATCTGTATTTAACGCAACCCGACAGAATAAATCTTGGTCCTCACCTATAGGTTCATTCAGAGTAAAACCACCAATGTCGTTAAATAATGACCGTTGAATGACCATAGAAGACATAGTGAAAGGTAGGTCTCCTTGTGAGGCAATATCAAAATAATCAGCTAATATCACGCCCTCTGGGTCGATGTTTTTTAGTTTTATTTTTGCATCTATATAGTTATGCTCAGATTCGACAATTTGGTAGCGTGTTCCAAAAAACTTTGCTTGAGGGAATTTAACAATTAAGCGAGCTATCTCATCTAAAAATAAGGGTAACCATTGGTCGTCCGCATCTAAAAATGCAATGTATTCATTGCTTGCCAACTCAACACCATTATTACGAGCGGCAGACACGCCCTGATTTTGTTGTTGTATGAGTTTTATATTTTCCATTTCGGCATTTTTTACAATTAAGGCGCCATTATCGGTAGAGCCATCATCAATAACAATAATTTCAGTAGCGGGGTATTTCTGCCATGCGACACTGTTAAGTGTTCTTAAGATATGTTCGGCTTTGTTAAACAGCGGAATAATTACAGTAAATTTTATATTTTTCATTTTGATCACTCCAGTTAGATAAAGAATTTTTTAAAGCGCTATCAACTGATAACGTTGGCGGTATAAAATTTGTTGATAAACCCTTTACGATTTGATTAACAATTGATTTAATATTGAGATTAAATAAATCTATTTGATAGTCTTGTGCTAGGCCAATCTCTTCACACCAACCTTTACATTTACTGTGATAATTAACTGACAGTACGGGTGTGTTAGCTAAATAACTTAAAATAGAACCATGTAAACGCATACTAACAATAGCTTTATAAGTGCCCAGTTTTTCGAGTAATTTAATGGGATCTGCTTGATATTTTTCTATCGTTACGGGCACCGTTTTGTTTAAACGAGCAATAATATTATTGTTGATTTTCCAATCGCCTAATGAGCTATGTCCGTTAAACTCAATTAAGGTAATAAGTTCACCTGTTTGAGCGTATAACTGTGTTATTAACTGAGTAAATTGGTGAAACCTTTGCTGTTCAGCACCTTTATTTGTTTTGCCCATCGCATTAATAGCAACAGAGCATAACGACAGTGCAATGCCTTTACGTTCGACTTGTTCAGGTTTATATTTATCTGAACACAGCAGTAATGGTGCTAAATCAAACGTTTTATTAACGTTAGCATTAGGGGCGATAATTTGAGCAATGTCTAAACTTTCACTGTCTCTGACGCCAATATAACCACATTCATTTAAAAATTTTGCACATGCTTTTTCTGCGGCAGTTGAATTGAACGGACCAATTCCAACGCCTACTGCTAAGCTATTCTTAGGGCTTGATAAAGACATTAATTGTCTTTTAAGGTTTATATCTGTTTCACTGTGTAAAACCGAGCCACCACCAAAAATAATACGCTTACTTTGAAGTGCAGCTTTATAATGCAGTAACCTATTTTGCCCCGGAAATTGCTGGTTAAACTTGAGCGGTAGTTGATGATCCGTTTGTGTTTCTCTGCGGTAATCGCCGTACAAACCTACTAAGGTATTTTCACAACCAATAATGTGTCGAGCCGCCCAGGCCGTTACATACATCAGCGCATCATCGCCGCTGTTTTGCATGCCGTAATAGCCTACTAAATAAGCATCGTATTTCTTAAGCATGTCTTTCTCCTGATTTTAGTGGATTAAGGGCAATGCCTATCCATAAAAGTGCTGGCCAATAAATAAAACTTAATATTTCTAGATTTTCAAAAAATGAGTAACAGATAAAAACGATTGTCATCAGCGCAGCGGTATAACAAATCTCGCTTTTAAGGCTATGCCAAAATAAATAGATAGAGGTAAACGTTAAAGGTATAGCTAATGCTAAAAGTCCTACTATGCCTTTGACAAATAACAGTCCATACCAGTTGTGATGTGAACCTATATACATTCCTTCAACGATTTTTGGTCCTTTCTCAACAATGCCATGTCCCCAAATTGGCGCTTCTGACTCCCAACGTTGCAATGCAAGTACTTCTAGCGTATTACGTACTCGTGTTGAATCAGGGCGCGAAGCTTTAATGTCTTCGTAGCTGTTAGTGATTAAATTAAATAACGGCTCGCCTAATAATAAAATGGCTGGAATGAACAAGCCAAAAAGTATAATAAGCAGTGGATTTTTAAAATGTTTACTGAAAAAGCATAGTGGCGCTAATGCGATATAAATAACCCAACCAGCACGTGATTGTGAGAGTAAACACATGATGAAACTACCGGCTAAACCAGAGTTTCTCCAAAAAGGTTCTTTCTCTTGGCTAATAAAAATTAAAAATATACATGCCATAAATCCTGCAGCAGGTGCCCAAGGAGTAAAAAACCTCCAACGACCACCACCAGTTTCAGGGTTTAAACCAAATAAACTCACTGTAAAGAAGCTTTCACCGGGTCCGCCAATCACTTGTAGCGGTGATATAAATAAATCACCCGGGGCGCCAACCATATAAAGAACAACAGTAACACTGGCAAAAATTAACGAATGAAACGAAACAACGCATACGGCTCTAACCACTAACTGCGGTTTAATATCAACAAAGGCACCAATAAATAAAAATAGCGGCATCAGTGCCCATCCTTTTGCCCAACCAATCGAAGACTTAATGGTTTTCGCTAGTCCCAGGTCCCAATTTGAATGACCAATGAGTAGCGCGACTAACATAAAAAAACCACCGAGGATCCATAACCAAACAATGGCCGGTATAACTGCATTTTTATCTTTTCCGTTTACATACCAACGTAATAAAACCACAATAAAGATCATCCAACCTATCACTGAACCCATAACATAAAGACCACCGAATGCGAAGAATGGATAGGTAAGTGTTAACCCAAACCAAACTAGCCTTTCTTCGGTAGAACTTGCAGTGGGGTGGTGTGAAATCATAAGTTAAGTTGTCCAAATGGATGAATAAAGGCTTAATATAAAAGTATTATTATCTTTAGCCAGCATTGCATTAATCATTAATAAATTGATGCTAACCTACTTGTAGCTTAAACTGTGCCAACTCCATCTTGCTGATTAAGTTGTTGATTTTATATGGCTTATTATCTCTGGTTGAGGTGGGTGTTGTCTTTTGATTGCAAAATAAAAATAGGGTTTTCATTTTGCAATTCATTATGTCTTTATAAAATATCTTTATTATTTATAGATTTAACCTTCACAATTTGGGGAATAGGGTTGATAAAATAAGGAGCAGCCTAAGACAAGGCTAAAACTAACGCTATATCAAGGCGACTAAGAATTGATAGGATTAACTTCTATTAGCCAAATTAGTTTTTCTTGAGTAAAACTTGAATTAACTTTTTGCGTTGTGATAAAACCAATAAGCCAAAGGTAATGAATAAAAACCCAGCTACAGCAACAACAAAGGCAATGATATTTTTAGGACTACCTTGTTTCATTGGGTAAGAGGGGGTTGTCAGCATTTGCAATACCGGATACGAGGCAAAAATGTCTGCTTTACTTGCTTCTAATCTTGCTGCTGCTGAGGTAAAAATAGCTTCTGCCATGTTAAATTCTCTCTGTAACCGCTCTAATTCGACTATTTCTCTTGAGTACACCTTTAATTGGTCACCGAGATGTTCAATAGAACGTCCTAAATCAGCAAACATTGAATCTTGGCCTTTTTGTTTTGCATAAGCTGCAATTAAGTCAGCGAATAACTCAGCCCGTTTTGGGTTCAAATCCAAATTTAAGGAATTGAATATCTCACTTGAATTAACACCGTACATTTCCCTGCTTCTCTGGTTTATCGCAATTCGGGTAAAGTTTAATCTTTTTTGTTGTGCTTTCACTTTAGGGTGATTAACACCCCATCGAGAGCTATATTCGGTGAGTTGAGTGATACTTTCTTTTAATTCGGTAATATAAGCTTTGAATTCAACGTCTGATTGCAGGGCGAATGCTTGTCCTGCTAATTTGGGTGAAACCCCAAGCTCTTCACTTAATTGATAAATATATTCTTGTAATTGCCTTGTTTCAGCTTTCACATAAAGTCGTTTTTCTTTAACACCGGATAAGGTTTTAACCAATTGATTCATTTGAACGGTTGAAACAACAATGGATCGCTGTTGAAAATCAACAATAGCATTACGGGTTATATTCATTCTTTCCCGGTATTGGTCAAGAACATGGTTGATACTCCGGTCTCGTCGTAACACTTCATCGGCGCGAAGATTACTCAACTCGTCTTGTAAAGATTCATAGATAGCAAAGGTTTTTTCTTGTGCTAATTTTGAGCTGCCAGCATTCATCTCCAATGAAATAATAGAGGTTTGCTCGGTGAGCTTAATTTTTGGCTTACCAAGTTCATCAAGCGAAATATTTAGTTTTTCAGCAGCACGCCCCCTAACACCTCGACTTGATAGCATCTCTTTATAATTAACACGTGGGTTAAAGCCACCACCAGAAAAAGGGGTGTTAGTTTGTGAAACAACTTGGCCGACATTATCCAGTGATACACTGTTACTGCTACCTGTTCCAGGTAATACCATTTCCATATCACTGGTAAATGACGGAGCCTTATTCAAATAAAGCATAATAAGCAATGCAACAACTAAATAACAAGCTAAACCAATCACTAAATAAGGGCGCTTTAACACTGAGTATATTCTTGCTCTGAATAGGCCAAATGACGTTAACGTTACGATAGGATATTTCATAATTCACTTATAACAATTTAATAGGAAGCAGGATGTCGACAACTGTTTTGGCGATATCACGAAAGTTAGTAATATCTGAGTCGTAACAGGCAACGGCGTCATTAGGCATTAAGTAAGGGTTAATATTGCCTTGATTTGGTGTCGTCATTAACGCTTCTACAGAGCGCTCAATAACTTGTGTTTCACCGGTAATTGGATTTTTACTCGCAAGAACTACTCGACGTGGCGCATTGGTCCAATCTTTACCACCGACACAATTAGCAGAAACCGCTGCTTGTAATAAGCGTGTACCATAGGGCAGGCTGGTTGAATATCTATCTACGGCTGCACTTGCATTATCTCCGGCTGAATCAATGAGGTTAGACATAAAAACGCGAAATCCCTTAGGTGTAATTAAGCTAGGTCTGACTAAGTGTGCTTGAAAGCAACCGGTACTGGGTACGATAATGCGGTCACCTGCTACTAATGGGTAATCCTTAACTAATTCTCCAGAGAACATCCCTGTCATATCTATTTGAACCTGCCAGCCTTTCCGCAGTAAAATTATTTGATCTAATTTTGCATCAGGTCGAATACCCGAAGCTGCTCTGATCGCTTCAGACAATAATCGCGTCGTTGAATAATCACCAAAAGCATCTAAATGTTCGGCATTTTGAATACCATTTGGTTTCTTATTAATTAATACCGTACCAGGTTGAAAAACCGCACCTGCCACAGAAACCTCAATTGATGACCAATTTAATACGTATATGGTAACGCTAGCACTGGAGGGTTGAAATATTTCTGCTCTAATTAAGGCTAATTCAATTTTGGTTTCTAATTTATTGGTTGTCGCACCGCCTGCTGAAACAACACCTATAATAGGTAGTTTTACATATCCCGCGTTATCAACAATATAACGGCCATTAAAACCTTCACCATCTTCAATAAGCACTTCAACTAAATCCCCTGGACTTAATAATGAACCTTGCGCAAGAATAGGGTCATTCTCTGCTGAAGCTTTCATGTTTGACGAATGTAAATTTAATGGCTTGTCTGTTCTATAATTTAGGGCTGCGCCCATGTCTTGAAACTGACTGCAATTTAATCCATCTGAAAATAGCGTTTTAGGTGCTTGCTGATGAATAAAGTCATCACCATTGTCAGCTGGCGTACCATAAAATCTAAGTGCAGACTTATCAATATCTACGGAAGAGTGCTTAGCACAACCCTGTAAAACTAAAATTCCAATGAGCGCGATAAGCGCTGGCATTATTTTGTAATTTTTAGGTGGGTGAAACGACATTGAATTCTCCATAACGATTTTAACTCTCTACACCGTTATTGCACTTAACGTACCAACTGATTATTTTTATTTTACTTGTTGTATTTTATAGGTTTTTTTGTAATCGATAGGTATTTGTAAATATGAATTTGCAATTTGCAATGGGCTATATCTATTTTGCAAAAGCCTTTTTATCCGAATATATGGCTACTTTGCTTTTATAAAAAATAACAGTAAGGTGAATTGATTATGCGTTAATCAATTCAACTTACTGTTATTTTTAAGTCATTTTAGACTTTAGCTAAATGTTATAGGTTGTTCCAACTAATAAGCACCTTTGGCCATTAATACAGCTGGAATGGTCAAGGCTATTATTTTACAGTCCATTAAAAAACTTTGTTGCTTAATGTAACATTTGTCTAACTGTAATTGTTCTTCAAAATTAGTGTCTGCACGACCAGATACTTGCCATAAACCGGTTAATCCAGGCTTAGTAAATAATCTTGGTTGGATAAAATTATCATATTCATAAGTTTCAATTGATAATGCGGGTCTTGGGCCTACTAAGCACATATCCCCTCTAACAATATTAAATAATTGTGGTAACTCATCAATAGAATATTTTCTAATAAATTGGCCAATCTTGGTAATTCTAGGGTCATTAATGTACTTCTTACAAACACCTTTACGAGAACTTTGAGAAGGGTCTGGTTCTTTAAAAAGTGGGTCAGATTTTAAATACATTGATCTAAATTTATACATTTTAAAATGTCGACCATTTTCACCCACTCTAGTTTGATAAAATAACGCACCACCCAGACTTTCTGTTTTAATTAAAATAATCACGATTAGCAGTACTGGGCTAATGAGTATTAACGCAAGTAGGGCAATGCTTTGCTGTAAAATAACTGGAATGCCTTTGTGTTGGTAATTTATAACAATAGCTTTGTGTGTTTTAGTAAATAGCGCCTGATTTTTAATTTTATTTAATATTTGAATAGTCATTATTTTACTCCAGTATTTACTGAGCCAAGTAAAAAGGTTCTATATAAAAAAAGTGGGTTACCAATAACATAACGATTAAATTTTTCACGAGGTTCTTGCATTAAGCGCCAAATCCACTCCATCCCAATTTCTCTTAACCACATCGGCGAACGTGAAATACTGCCAGAATAAAAATCAAATAATCCACCTACGGCTAATGCTGTTTTGCATCGTAATTGGTCTCTGTGCTCAAGTAACCATTGTTCTTGTATAGGTGAGCCCATAGCAATTAATAAAATGTCGCAATCACTTTTATTTATTGTGGTGATAATTTTTTGGGTACTCTCAGTGCCTCTATAACCATGCTCGGTACCTGCAATATTGAGTCCTGGAAATTGAGCGCTTAATTCATTTGCTGCTTGATCTGCAATCCCTGGCTTAGCACCGAAGAAAAATAAAGATTGACTACTTTCAACACATTTTTTACAAAGGTGAGGTAACATATCTGTTCCGTTATTGTTGCCATTAAGCAAGAAACCTGCTTTTTTTGCTGCTAATCTCATACCAGAGCCATCAGCGAACAATGCATCAGCTTTTGTTAATTGGTTAAAGAAGGTTGGATTGCTAATCGACAAATTAATGGAATGCGCATTAATAAAAAAACCTATTTTCGTTTTACTTTTAGGTATATCACTACATGTTATCCATTCAACAGCTTCCGCCATTGAAGTATTTTTAACGTCTAAACCAAACAAAGATAAGTACTTAGATTCTTTAAGTCTTTTAATTTTTTGGCCATAAATAATAATCGAGATAAAACTTTTACTCATAAGCGCTAGATAATTAGCTAAGTTACCATTGAGTTGTTGTTCAAGTAGTTGCTCGGGCGTCATCACCGTTATCCCTGTTTTAAGGTGCAAGTCATAAAGACTAAAAATTCCTGTTTTACACTTAATTTGGTTAAGGACATAAAACTGCATGTCGGGTGAAAGTCGATGAGTTAAGGGAATACCGCAAAAAGAAATCTTACCTAAGCAAATATCAAACAAAACCGCAGTTTTTACCCAAAGGCCACAACTAAAACGGTGTAATGTTACCTTTCTGCTTAATGCATCAGTCTTGTATTTTTTTGAAAATAAGTTTCTTCTTGTCGTTATCGCCAAGGTTATATTTAACAGGAAACAGGGAAGCAGTATTAATATAAGGATCAGTGCTATGGGCTTATCGACAATGTTGCCACGGTATTGATGCTTAATGGCATCGTAGTGTGTAAACGATTGAGTTTTTGTTTGTAGTGAAATTTTAGTTTTTATCATTTCAGCTAACCTAAATTATTATCAGTTAACGTGTACATTGCTTAAGTTGTGCCAACTTGATTTTTGTTTTATGTGTCTGTTTTATAATTATTTTATTTTTTGTGGCTGATTTTTTTAAAAAAATAAAGTACTGAATTGCAAAATAAAAATTTAAATTATCATTTTGCAATTTATTTTAAGATGCTAACAACGGACTAATTTTGGATAAAGCGATAAGATGATATTTGTTTCTCGCGACAGGTCGTCTTCGTCTCTTGCTGGAACTGACGTTGGTTGTTTTCTATTAACAAAGGCTAGTATGTGGGCAGAGAGAGCGAAAACAATTTTATGAAATAAATTATTGATAATGCTGGTGCGCATAGGGCCACAATTGCTGTGTCGAATATAGTCACTTAAGTCATAGTCAAAAGTATTATTCCATTTTTGTTCGATCTCTTTTATAAAACTCACCCCTTTACTTAATTCTATGACATGACCGTTTTCACCCCAGCCAACCTTGTTTATTTTTTGTATGCTAGCAAGTCTGGAATCAATAATACTGGTCAGCCATGCAATGGTTTTTTTATTATTCAGCGCAATAAGTACACCAGAATTAAAGCGATTAGAATAACCTTTGGCCATATAAATATATTTTTCATCTTCTACTATTGTTTTTAAAGCGGGGCAATTATCATTTACCACTGTATCAGCATCTAAAAATATAACAGTGTCATATCCCGAGAGTAAAGCTGTTCGCATTAGCGTTAACTTAAGCCAACAGCACTCTACACCTAATTTAGAAATATAAGGCCGAGTTACCGCTTGATGGCAGTATCCTTGCTTTTTAGCATAGTTTTTGTGTGTTGCTAGTTCTTTGTTATACATCAACTGGTAACCATTTAAGGCAATGCTGAGTACTAATGTTGTATTGGTCATAAATGTCACCTTTACTGCAAATGGGTTAATAACTTCTCTATCTGTGAAAAGTGCTCAACTAAGTATTGCAATAACTACTCCATTATTGATAAACCGCTCTTCTAATGGGCTAACAGCGAGTAAGAAAGTATTATATAGATAAAGATGGTGAATTTTTTTTGGGCTGTTGCAAAATGCGAACTTCCGTTGATAAATATTATAAGTTACAAGATTTATGCTAGTGCTAGCGAATAAAGGCATCTAAACCAACACTTTATAGTTAAAGGTTAGTTTAGGGAAAAAGTGTCGCGTGTTAGTTTATCGGTGGACTTGCAAGCGGTAGGCTTATTTTAAAACATGTACCAACACCTACTTCACTCGTGACTGTAATTGTACCGTGATGCTTTTCAATGATGCCATGTGATATCGGCAAACCTAAACCAGTACCTTCGCCAACAGGTTTACTGGTATAAAAAGGATCAAATATTTTTAATATGTTTTCTTCACTTATTCCTCTACCATTATCTTGCACGTAAATAATGACGTTGTCTTGCTCTTGGGTTGTTGTAATGGTCAATATCCCATGGGCTGAGCAGGCATGTGAAGCATTCATAAATAAGTTAATAAAGACCTGATTTAAATCATATGGTTGCCCCATAACGTCACCACAATCAGAAAGTTCTAGATTAATGGCCATAGAGTATTTTATTTCATTAGCAGATACTTTAATGCATTCTTTAATGCAGTCATTAATACTAAAAGCGGTAAAGGCTTCATCTCCTTTATAAGAAATTTTCTTTAAATTGTTAACTATGTTTTTAACGCGCTCTACTCCTTCAATGGTATCGGCTAACAGAGAAGGAATGTCAGTTATTAAATAGTCAGCATCAATTTCTTTACGCATACTTTGATATTGTTGCAACATTGAGTCAACGTTATCTTTGAGAGGTAAATTATCTTGTATAATTTTGTCGAGTTTAAAAAATTCAGTAATATTTTCAGATAAATAAAAGAGGTTACTGTACGAGTAAGCAATAGGATTATTAATTTCATGCGCAATACCAGCCGTAAGTTGTCCCAGTGAAGACATCTTTTCCGATTGGATAAGTTGTGCTTGGGTTGTTTTTAATTCTGCAACAACCCCTTCAAGGTTTAAAACATTTTCGTATAATTGTCGTGATTTATCCTCAAGTAGCTTTTCCGCCAACTGTCGTGCCTTTTTTTCGCGGATATAGGCAGTTTTATACGCGTCTTCTTTAGTCATGTTAATCCTTGAAAGATATTACTAATTTACATTTATTGGCTCCATCATGCATGCATTCAGACTGTTCAATTACAATAGCTTGTTTAAAGTGTTGAGCAGCACCCGAAATTAATCCTTCACAAAGATGGCATAACTTGCGCTTAGATTGATAAAACATAATTAAATCGCCATTAGGTTTTCATCGAATTTAAAACTTGGTAAGTAAGAATCTGGATAAACACGCTTTACTTCCTTTTGAATAACACCTTCAATACAAATGAGAAAATCTTTTAAATTATCAATATGTGATAAGTTAGCAGGGCTACGATTAAGTAAATGGATAAATAAATATTCACCAAAGGTGCGAACTAACGTCGGCGGATCTATTTGGGTTAATGTCGATAGTTCAGCAACAAAAGACATTATTTCGGAGTCTTCATACTGCATACTTTTAGTATAAATACCTTCAGAATTTGGTTTTACTTTATCTAACAACTCATTCCATGCAGACATGCCTAATTTTTCAATGACCATTTCGGAAAATATGGTGTATATATAACCTTGCATGGTCATTTCCTTAAATTATGATAATGATTCAATAACAATCTTAAATTGGTGTTTTTGATTAATCTCGTATTCAATTAGCTTATTAATTGTGTGTTCGGTAAACTCATGTCCTTCAGCTAAAATAAGCAAGTTATTTGCAGAAAACAAACCATATTTTAATATCATGTTGGGTAAAAGTTGTCGTGTCGTTAAGCCTTTTTCAGAAATATTATTAATAACTAATTCGGGGTTGGCCATTAATATATCTAAAACTTCTTTGGAATATTTAATACCTTTCGATTTATTTAACGCGACCAGTACTTGCTTATGATCTAGCCTTTTAACATCAATCTTACCGCAAGAAAATCGCCAATAATCTCTTGCAACACTTATTATTTTACAGGCAAGCAATGTTTTACTATTAACTTTATTTTTTAGTTCTTCTAGTGAATGAAATTGATAGGTTAGTATTGCTTTTACAGCATTTAAACGTTGCGCTGGCGAGAGAATTTGTTGAGCAATATCTCCCTGAGTCAAAAAAATCTTTTTTTGTTCGAAATTGAGTAAATTAAAGGGGGTACAAACAATGGTCGAATCAAACCCTAACAATCCAATTTCGTTGAGAAAACCTGATAAGCAAATATCATGCAATGCTTCTTTATCTAGACAGAGCTTTTCTCCTAATCGACCGGCTAATTGTGCTACATTTTTCGCAAAATCAGCATTAAGATCAGGACTGATCGCAATGAAGTTAAATAACATTTTCTCACAGGCTTTATTGTCTTGTTCATTTCTTGTTAATGACGTTCTAATTTGTTTGGTGCGTAAATTTACTTTTCCCTCTAAGTCATGATTTAGGCTTTTAAGTAATTTACTTTTCTTTTCAATTTTACGTTTTAGATTATGGTTTTCCTCTTTTAAATGGGTGATCTCCAAACCTTCTTCAACAGCATTAATTAGGTCATTATTATTCCACGGTTTATTGATAAAACGATTGATTTTACCTAAATTAATTGCTGCCACGGTTGATTCAAAATTAGCATAACCACTTAATACTATTCGGTAAGTGTCTGGGTGTGAATTAGCAACTATTGCTAATAACGCTGCGCCGTCCATTTCAGGCATTCTCATATCAGAAATAATGATATCTACGTGCGTTTTCTCTAAAATTTCTAGTGCGTTTTGAGCACTATTAGCAATAATGACATTATATGACTTGCGGTGAAATAAACGTTGCAAAGTCCTGAGTATAATTCGTTCATCATCAACACATAAAACAGTCATATCTGAATACAAAGCATTTTGGGTACTACTATCTGACATAATCTCTCCCTATAAACTTTACAACTGAAATAAATAGTTTTAATGATGTTAATTATAACGACCACTATATTATCTATTTTTTACTTTATAGTGATAAATAATATACATATATTATAGCTATAACGGTTATTTATTCAAAAATTATTGATATTATTATAATTAATAAGTCAATTTACCTTAACAATATTTGTAATTGTTGAGGCGATACCTTAAGTTTTAAATATGGAATAAAAAATAGTTATAGCTAAATGTAACACTGTTTTATAGAAAAGTTATTGGGCATTAGTGTTGATTTTAAGGAAAAAAATGCAAAATTTGAATAAATCAGTCATTTTATTTGTTGACGATGAACCCGCTATTTTAAGATCGCTACAACGTATTGCGGGTAAAGTGGATGCGACTATTTTAACAGCTGCTAGCGGCGGTGAAGCACTTGAAGTGATTAAAAAATGTCATGTTGATGTCATTGTTTCTGATATCAATATGCCCAATATGGACGGCAATCAATTACTTGAACAAGTTGCTCAAATTTCACCTGAAACTGTTCGTATTGTTTTAACGGGCTGTGACAACATGGATATGGTACTTGATGCGATTAATTCAGGGCACATTTGGGGTTTTTTACATAAACCTTGGGATAATTTCGAACTTATTGTTAAGTTAAAGCAAGCATTACACCTTCAGCATATACTTGCTGAGCGTACCTTAATGCGAAGAACGATTGATCAATACCAAAAATATCATAAAGCAAAATTTGAAGGCTTTATTGGTGATTCAATTCCGATGCAATTTGTTTATTCTTGTATCGAACAAAGCGCCCCCAGCAGTGCCTCTGTATTTATTACTGGGCCTAGTGGCTCAGGAAAAGAAGTTGCTGCACAGGCAATTCATCGCTTAAGTAAAAGAAAAAACGGACCTTTTATTGCGCTCAACTGTGCCGCTATACCCTCAGAACTGATGGAATCAGAAATTTTTGGTCACATCAAAGGAGCATTTTCTGGTGCTGTTTCAAATCGTGACGGTGCAGCGTCATTGGCCAACGGCGGCAGCTTATTTCTTGATGAAATTGGTGAAATGGATATCAGTTTACAGGCTAAATTATTACGTTTTATTCAAACTGGTTGTTTTCAAAAGGTCGGTAGCGGTAAAGAAGAAAAAGTAGACATTCGTTTTATCAGTGCAACCAATCGAGCCCCTCAAGTTGCCATTGATGAAAAGAAACTACGTGAAGATCTCTTTTATCGGCTCAATGTCATTTCTATCGTGTTACCCGCTTTAAATGAACGTGGTAGTGATATTGTGAAGTTAGCTGAATATTTCTTAAGTCACTTTAGTAAAATTGAAGAAAAAGTTTTTGTGGGTTTCTCAACTAAGGCTGAGGCATTAATTACATCGTACTCTTGGCCAGGTAATGTTAGACAACTGCAAAATATTATTCATAGCGCAACAATTATGTCTGAAGGACCCTTAATTTCTGAACAAGTGATTGTTCAGCAACTTGGTCAGCAGTTTAAGCAGCCTGCTCTTGCAACACCTCCCCCGCAAAAAGCGGTTGCCTCGGCACAAGATGATATAAATATGCAGACACCGATGCTCAATACAGCTAATTTAACACCTTCAATAATTACCTTAGCTGATGTCGAAAAGTATGCCATTGAACAAGCGATTGCCTTGTGTGAAGATAACATCGTCAAAGCGGCCAGTGAGCTAGGTGTGAGTCCATCAACGCTTTATCGAAAAATTCAGCAATGGCAAGTACCAACGCTAGATTAATACCATTTTTAATTTGCAAAAAGCGCTGGTAAATTTTTCAAAGTGCAAATTATTATCAGCACATCACCTAGGTACAAAATAAAACATATAATAATCAGTGAATTAAAATAATTTAAACATTGGAACGAAACTTGATTGTATCATTGTTAACGATTTAGCAATGATAATTTAGGAGTGTTCTAGTGCAGTTAATGTCTTTATTTAGGACGCAAGTTAAAGCGGTAATTGAGCTGTTATCAAATACTATTTGGTTACTTAGTGCAGAGTTTGTTGCTAAAGTCTCTAGAATTTTCACTATCGTTGTACTTGCCGCACAATTATCGCCAATCTCTTATGGTACAGCTATGTTAGCGCTGGCCTTTCACGATGTCTTTGCATTAATATTACGAGCCGGTGTAGGTAGTCAAATTATTAACTGCAAACAAGCGCAAGTGGCTAGTTTTGCAAAAAGTGGTATAGTCATCCAATGGGCTATCTGTCTTACTATCGCCATAGGTCAGTGGAGCTCTGCAGACTTTCTATCATCACTTTATGACAATGATAATATTGCCTCATTACTAAAAATAATGGCTGTAATTTATCTGCTATACCCTTGGGTGAGTGTAAAAATATTTTTGTTGCAGCGCGCTAATAAAATGCGTTGGTTTAGTATCAGAAATGGTGTTTGTGTCATCATCGAAAATGTATCTATAGCGGTAGCAGCTTTACTTGGGGCTGATATCTTTGCTGTTGCTTTGGGTAAAATTGCCTTTTCACTGTTTTGGTTGTTGCTATTTTCATTCGCACCGGTTCAATCATATGGGGTTGGTTTTGATAAAACTGTAATCAAGCACATGTTAAGAACATCAGGAAAGCTTTTTAATACGGAATTTTTACGTGGAATTCGAGTTCATGCCGATACTTTTATTGCCGGTAAGTTACTAACCCCTGAGTTGTTTGGTTTTTATAGTTTTGCAAAAAATGCTGGGGTAGGTTTAAGTCAGTCAATTAACCAAGTTTATATGGCTGCTTTATATCCTTATATTTGCAAGTTAGCTCGGCAAGGGCAGTTATTAGCACAACAAAAGAAAATATTTGCTTTTACATTATTCATTGGTTTTTTATTCGTTCTTCAGGCCTTAATTGCTCCTATTTATGTACCAATTTTGTTCGACGATAAATGGTCGTCAGCTGTACCTATCATCACAATATTATGTTTAGTGGCACTACCTAATTTAATTATTGATATTGTTTGTTGTTTTCAGCGAGCAACAGAGCAATACCACCTTGAAACCTTTACTCGTTTAGTTTGCCTGTCAGTTTCTTTACTCACGCTCATTATTATGATGCCAAAAGAGCCAATGGAATTTGCCGTTGTTATCTTTTTTAGCAATCTATTTTGCTTAATCCCCATTTACTTAATTAATGTTCTAAAACCCTTAAATTATAATCTACGCACTTTATTTAATAGGAATAAATCACATGAAATCTAATGCTGTTCCAATAGTCTCAGTTATTATTCCAATGTATAACGTTGAAAAATATATTGAACAAAGTATTGATAGCGTTCTTAAACAAACCTATCATAATTTTGAAATTATTTTAGTCGATGATGGTTGTACTGATGATACCTTAAATAAAGTGAATAAATTTACAGACCCTAGAATTAGACTTATTCACCAAACTAATCGAGGTTTGTCTGGTGCAAGAAATACCGGTATAGATTCGGCTCGTGGTTTATATGTTGCTTTACTTGATGCTGACGATTATTGGGCTAAAGATAAATTAGCTAAACATATTCAACATTTATCAGCGAACCCTAAGGTAGGGGTAAGTTACTGTCCGTCATTGTTTATTAATAAAGAAGGCGCACTTTTAGGTGTTGGTCAATTTCCTAAGCTGAGCAATATAACTAAACAACATATTTTTTGTCGTAATCCAGTAGGTAATGGCTCATCGCCAGTGATTAGAAGAGCGTTATTAGCAGAAATTGGCTATTTTGGTGTTAAAAGAGATAAATATCGAAAAATGTATTTTGATGAAAGTTTGAGACAATCTGAAGATATCGAATTATGGACTCGCATAGCATTAACCACTGCATGGAAATTTGCTGGTATTGCCAAACCTTTAACTTATTATCGAGTTAACGATATTGGCCTTTCAGCAGATGTTGATAAGCAGTATTCAAGTTGGCAACATGCCGTTATGCTAAACCAAGCTTCTGATCCAACCTTTTTCAAACAGTTTTATAGCTTAGCAAGGGCATATCAGCTTCGTTATTTAGCTAGACGGGCGATACAGTCTGAAAGTAAACTGACAGCTTTTAAGCTTATTCATCAAGCAATTTTTTGTAATTACAGGATTCTTTTTCAAGAGCCTAGTCGCACGATAATGACGTTAGGCTGTGCTTGGTTAAAGTTTTTACCGAGCAAGCTATATCGGCGAATAGAGAAGTTTGCCATGTTAAATTTTGGCAATAGTTCAATTAAACAATAAGGTTAAAAGTGTAATGAAGACCTATAATCTATATCAGTTCTTGTACTACTTATAATAGTTAATTAGAGGCACTATGGCGCGTAATAATAAATCAGATGATAGCTCAAAAGTTAATCAGCTATTAAGTGGCATGGATAAATCTGTTGCAGAAAGTTTCACTTATAAACAACGCAAAGCATTACAAAAAAGCATTAGTTCGCAAGACTGGCGAAGTCACAATGTAGATTTTAGACCTACATTAGCATTGCCTTTTCTCCCTTGGAGTTTCTATATTGTTTTTCTAGTGGGTATTAATAGAAGGGGGCTTACACACACTGAACGTTTTATTGCTTTTGCTATGTTTTTATTATTTATATTCGTCTTTGGTTTAGCCATAATTGGTTGTGTGTTTTTGTTAATTTATTTATTAAAATCATGGTTAGGAATAGATTTTTTTCCAAATGAATCTTTAGGTATTTGGGATGCATTCAAAAATCTTTTTTAGCGATTTTACGTAAAGTAAATGCTTTAACAGGCATAATGATAGATTTTTATATAACATTGCTTACAGCTTGATAATGCTATCTGTTAGTTATTAAGCCGTATGTATCACTTGCCAGATACACTTAGTTGATTAACCATGACCGAATAGCATCTCTGTCTGGGATAGAACCGCTATGGACATTAACATTATTAATTAAAACTGCGGGGGTAGTCATTACGCCATATTCCATAATAATTTCGAGGTCTGTTTCTTTTATTACCAGAACGTTAATATTGAGTTCTTTAGCTATTTTAGAAATTTTTTCAACAGTCTTTATATATTTAGTACAGCCAGTACCCAGTACTTTTATTTCTTTTATAATATTTTCTCTTTAGTTAGGTGTTAAATAAAGGAGCTTAAAAAATTAAATGTCCAACCAATTAAAGTAAATGCACTAAGCAATAGGATAAAAAGAATCGCCAATAACCGCCATTGTATGACTTGCTTTAATAAGATAAATTCAGGAAAACTTGCAGCTACAGTACTCATACAAAAAGCCATTGTGGTACCTACAGGAAGACCTTGTTTAAGTAAACTTTCCATGACAGGAATAACACCGGTCGCATTAGAATATAAAGGTATGCCAAGTAAAACTGCAGAAGGAACTGACCACCATTGCCCATCGCCTAAATGCGCATGAATCCAACCGTCGGGAACAAAACCATGTAAAGCTGAGCCTAACCCTACACCTACGATGACCCATTTCCATACTCGTCCAAAAATTTCGCTGAGCTCTTCCTTTGCAAAAGTATGTCTTTGTTTCAACGATAATATTGCAGATTGTTTAGCTTTAACTCTTACCGTGTTTTGACCGCGTTCTAACGCTTTGGCGGCAAAAGATTGCAACCAACGTTCAGCGTTGATGGCATCAAGAAAAATACCGCCTAATATGCCAACAGACATCCCAACCACAATGTAAAGCAGGGTAAACTTCCATCCCAATAAACTAAGTAACAGCAATACTGCTACTTCATTTATCAGTGGTGATGTAATGAGAAATGACATCGTTATACCCACAGGGATCCCTGCTGATGTAAAACCCAAAAATACTGGAATACTCGAGCAAGAACAAAACGGCGTTATTGCGCCAAAACTTGAGCCAAGTAAATAACCAACCCTTGAATGTTTACCGGCTAAATAATCACGAATACCTTCAACATTCATTGACGCTCTTAATAAAGCAATAGCGTAGATCATTATCAATAACAAAAAGAATATCTTAGTGGTGTCTTCGATAAAAAAATGAAGGGCATCGCCTAGTTTTGTTGTTCTAGATAAGCCAAATATATCAACAACTAACCATGTGGCTAAATCGGTAAATATCTCAAACATAAGCTGCCCTATCGAGATGGATAATAAGTAATAAAATAAGTTCGCTAAGGTAGTATGGATTTTGTAACACGGTTTTAAACAGCCTTAACGGTAAAATTTAAACCGATAAAAGACAATAATAAGCGATTGATATACTCATTATTATAATAGAACAGCGTTGTTATACTTTGACTTAAGTCAGGTTGTCGCTAATTACTGCCGATAAAAAGACGGTAGTATTAGTAGGTGAGTTCGTTGAGTATCGATATTTTCCCTTTGCGCTATTTTTGGCGTTAGGCAAAGGGTATATCTAGCAATAAGGGCCTTTAAACGCCGGGTGTTGCTTGAATGACTTTATTTCTAAGCCATTTGTTAGCGGGTTCAAAGTCTAGGTTTGTATGCCAATAAAGATGCATATCAATATCAGGTAGTGTTACAGGTAATGGGTATATAACCAAATCGAGTAATTGTGCGTACATTTTAGCGGTTGTTTCTGTTGCCGTGAGTAACATATCGTTACCTGCTATAACCCGACATGCTGAAAATGTATGCTGACAACGCAAACCTATTTTACGTTGTAATCCAAGACGAGCTAATTCGAAATCCTCAATGCTTGGTCCTGTAGAACGCGACGACACTAAAATATGGTCCATCGCCAAGTAGCTTTCTAAATCGAGTATTGCGTTAATTTGTGGATTATTTTTACGTGCAATAACGACTAATTTATCTTTTTCTAATTGGGTGTGTAATATATTGTCGCTAACGGGTAATAAAGTATCTATGGCTAAGTCAATGTCGCCACTGGCGAGTTTGTTTTCCAGTTCATGGCGATTAACTCGGCGGCTACTTTGTATATTTACCCAGGGCGCTTCTTTATGAATTCTCTGTATCAAAGGCGGCAAGTAAGAAGCTTCTAAGGCAACATGCAAGGATATGGTAAAACTTTTACGCGAGGTCATCGGTTGAAATTGTTTTGACTGTGCTAAACATATTTGTAATTGACGTAAAGCTTCACGAACATCTGCAACTACATTATTAGCCACTACAGTAGGACGCATTTCATTGCCTTGTCTCACAAAAAGTGGATCGTCAAAATGTGCGCGTAGTTTACTCAAAGAGTGACTCACTGCTGGCTGTGATAAATTCAGTGCTGATGCTGCTTTGGTAATATTGCCTTCGCAGTAAATGGCTTCGAAGACCACAAATAAATTTAAGTCGACTTTCATCGTTATTTTTCAACCTAATTCGTAAAATAATAAATTAATATTGCCATTGTATTCATAAAATGAATAGTTAATCATTAAGTTTATTATTTAATTTAATTAGGGTCATATATTTAATCAATCGTTATTATATATCGGCTTCTTTATTTATAAGATGAATAGTAGGTCATAATAACTATTCATTTGTTTAATTGTTTACTGGCAATTAATATCAATATATAGAAAAAACAGATATTTAAAGAATCTCAATTAATGATGAAGATGATAATAAGCGCGCTATTAAAACCGCAACCTATTTTTGTGAAAGGGTAAACGCATGACGGCCATCTATCTTATACGTCACGGGCAAGCCTCTTTTGGTAAAGCCGACTACGACCTCTTGTCTGAAAAAGGCAGTGAACAATCGCGCTTATTGGGTAAGTATTGGCAAGCCATGTCTGCACCAGAAAAAATTTACTCGGGTGATTTGCTGCGACACGGACAAACCCTAGAACACTTCTTACTGGGTTATGAAAGTGAACCATCACACGTGATACTGCATTCAGGGTTTAATGAGTTTAATCATCAAGAATTGTTAACTTGTTATGATGCACAATGGAAAGATTTTTCAAAAATGGCTACGATAATGAGTAAACATCCGAGCGCAAATAAAGCTTTTCAAAAAGAGTTTGCCAATGCACTGCTCCGGTGGACAAGTGGCAAGCACGACAATGAGTATAAAGAAAGTTGGAGTCAATTTAAAAAACGTTGTATTAGCGCATTGCAAGATGTCATTAAGCAAGAACTAACGGCAAGAAAAACAACGACACAAGCGCATCAACATACAAACAATATTTGTATCTTTACTTCAAGTGGCACCATAGCTGTCATTATTCAGCATGTTTTAGGCTTATCTGATGAAAAAACATTAATCATCAATCAACAGTCACGCAATACTGGTGTTACTAAATTACTCTTTTCAGAGAAGAATTTAAGCATTGATTATTTTAACAATTATAGTCATTTGACCCTTGCAGGTGAAGACTGGGTGACGTTTAGATAATCGATAAAATATTAGCAACTAAGAAGGAGACTTAACATGAACAAGATTAACTTATTCGATCTAACAGGAAAAATCGCTTTGGTTACTGGCGCAAGTCGTGGCATTGGTGAGCAAATAGCTAAATTATTGGCGCAAAGTGGCGCACATGTCATTGTTTCTAGCCGTAAAGTTGAAGGTTGCCAAACTGTTGTTGACGATATTATTGCCGCAGGTGGCAGCGCTCAAGCTATACCTTGTCATATTGGAGAAATGGACCAAATAGAAAACATTTTTTCTTTGATTAAAGAACAACATGGCAAGCTTGATATTTTAATTAATAACGCTGCGGCAAATCCCTATTTTGGCCATGTGTTAGATACTGATTTAAGTGCTTTTCAAAAAACAGTCGACGTGAATATTCGCGGATATTTTTTCATGTCTGTTATTGGGGCAAAGCTAATGAAAGAAAATAATGGTGGCGCTATTGTCAATGTAGCTTCTATTAACGGTGTTATTCCTGGTGACTTTCAGGGGATTTATTCCATTACCAAGGCCGCGGTTATCTCTATGACTAAGACCTTTGCCAAAGAGTGTGCTCAATTTAATATTCGAGTTAATGCTTTATTACCCGGCGGCACTGATACAAAATTTGCGTCAACATTAGTCAATAATCCCAAGATACTTGAACAAATGCTGCATCACGTGCCGATGAAGCGTATTGCGCAGCCTGAAGAAATGGCTGGCACTGTACTTTACTTAGTTTCAAATGCATCAAGTTACACGACAGGCACTGCGATTAACGTTGATGGTGGTTATTTAATTGGTTAGGTAATAAAGTTATGAACAAGGCTTTGGCAACCGTTGGCATTAATTTGTCTGCTGCAATATTTAATATTAATAAATTTCAGGAAACACAATGAGTAATAATAATTCAGCCAAACTTTTTGAATCATTTTCATCAGGTGCACTTACGTTAAAAAATCGTACGGTTATGGCTCCAATGACTCGG
The DNA here is from genome assembly GCF_014076785.1 of Colwellia sp. MB3u-55. Classification (NCBI taxonomy): domain Bacteria; kingdom Pseudomonadati; phylum Pseudomonadota; class Gammaproteobacteria; order Alteromonadales; family Colwelliaceae; genus Colwellia; species Colwellia sp. MB3u-55. Next base: position 83,569 of record NZ_JACGUS010000111.1, on the reverse strand, counting down.
ACCTTTTCGCCTAACTATATTGCCAATACCGATGTAGCAAAATATTATCGACGAAGAGCAGAAGGTAATGTCGGTTTAATTATTACCGAAGGTACTTTTATTTCGCATAAAGCGGCTAATGGCTATGAGCGAGTTCCGGCTATTTTTGGTGAAGAAGCTTTAGCTGGTTGGAAACATGTTGTCGATGAGGTACATGCGGCTGGAGGTAAAATCGTGCCACAAATTTGGCATGTTGGCTCAGTGAGAAAAGAAGGTATTGGCCCCGATAAATCAGTACCTGCCTATAGTCCATCTGGCCTATATAAACCTGGTACCCCCAATGGCATTGAAATGAGCCAAGCTGATATTGAAGAAGTTGTTGCTTCTTTTGCACAAGCTGCTCTCGACGCTAAAAATATCGGCTTTGATGGCGTTGAAGTTCATGGTGCTCATGGTTACTTGGTTGATCAGTTCTTCTGGGAAGGCACAAATAAACGTAATGATGGCTATGGAGGTTCATTAGAAAATCGTACCCGTTTTGGTGTTGAAATTGTTCAAGCAATTCGCGCCGCTGTTGGTGAAGATTTTCCTATTATCTTTAGATTTTCTCAATGGAAGCAACAAGACTACAATGCAAAACTTTGCCAAACACCCGCAGAGTTAACGACTTTTTTAACACTATTAAGTGATGCTGGGGTCGATATATTTCATGCGAGCACCCGCCGTTTTTGGTTAGCAGAATTTGAAGGTTCGACGCTGAATTTAGCCGGATGGACGAAAAAAATAACCCATAAACCGGTAATAACCGTGGGCAGTGTTGGGCTCGACAGTGACTTCACCGGTGAAGGTAGTATGGACCTGGGCGGTGCTTCTAACCCAACCGGAATTGATGGTTTATTAACGCGCCTAAATAATGATGAATTTGATTTGGTTGCTATTGGCCGAGCGTTATTAGTTGATCCAGAGTGGGTCAACAAAATACGAGATAAAAAAGAAGACCAAATAGCCCCATTTAATAAAGAAGCGTTAATGAAGTTAAGTTAAATAAATTAAGTCAATTGTCGGTTGATTAATCAACTTTGAACCGACAATGATTTTTGAATATCGTGACAAAAAAATTCTCACTGCACTCGTTAGTAAACGGGCGCTATTAAATTAAAGGGATCTCTCATGGATTTTGAATACAGTGACAAAGTTAACGCATTAATAAATCGTGTAAATTTATTTATGGATAAATATGTTTATCCTGCTGAACAGAAAATGCATGAACAAGTTGCACAAGAGCCTTGGTCAACACCGCCGTTAATGGAAGAGCTAAAAGCGAAAGCAAAAGCAGAAGGGCTATGGAATTTATTTTTACCTTTGAGTTATGGCAAATATAGTGCTGGTTTAACTAACTTAGAATATGCACCTTTAGCTGAAATTATGGGTAAAGTGATGTGGGCGCCAGAAGTGTTTAATTGTGCGGCTCCTGACACAGGAAATATGGAAGTTCTCGCTAAATATGGCAGTGAAGCCCAGAAAAAACAGTGGCTAGAGCCGCTACTTGAAGGGAAAATCCGTTCCGCTTTTGCCATGACAGAGCCTGAAGTTGCTTCAAGTGATGCGACCAATATTGAATTACGTATCGAACGTGACGGTGATGAATATGTCATCAACGGTAAAAAGTTTTATATCAGTGGCGCGTGCCGTAAACAATGTGAAATTATGATCGTTATGGGCAAAACCGACCCCGACAATGAAAATCGTTATATTCAACAATCGCAAGTGCTAGTGCCAATGAGAACACCCGGTGTCACTATGGTTCGCCCAATGAAGGTGTTTGGCTATGATGATTCGCCAGAAGGGCATGCCGAAATTATTTTTGAAAATGTTCGAGTGCCTATCGACAATATTATTGTTGCTGAAGGTAAAGGATTTGAAATCGCGCAAGGGCGTTTAGGTCCTGGTCGTATTCATCATTGTATGCGTTCGATTGGTATTGCTCAACGCGCGTTAGATTTAATGTGTAAGCGTGTTAATGAACGTATTGTCTTTGGTCGTCCGATGATAAAACAACAATCAATACGCGAAGATATTGCTATTTCAGCTTGTCAAATTGAACAAGCGCGTTTGATGACGTTAAAAGCGGCGCAAAAAATGGACCTTGAAGGTAATAAAGCGGCGAAAGATATTATTGCCATGATAAAAATAGTTGCACCGAATATGTCGCTTGATGTTATTGATCGAGCTATTCAATGTCACGGCGCGGTAGGGGTTAGTCAGGATACTTTTTTAGCGCATGCATATGCGGCTCAAAGAACCTTGCGTTTAGCAGATGGTCCTGATCAAGTTCACATGATGCAACTTGGACGAGATTTAGTAAAGAAATCGACATAACATTAAATGATTATTGAAATTAATCGTCTTAAATCTGAAAGAGAATAAATACATGGCAGCAAACGTACCTTTTGATGTTGAAAAACTCACCGCTTATTTAGCGCTTCATCTTGATGGTTTTATCGGTCCCATTACGCTCGATAAATTTTCAGGTGGACAATCTAATCCAACTTATAAAGTGATAGCGCAGTCAGGAATATTTGTCTTGCGCAGCCAACCACCAGGAAAACTCCTAAAATCAGCACATGCGGTTGACCGTGAATATAAAGTGCTAGCCGCGTTAAAATCTTCAGACGTTCCTGTCGCTGAGGTTTATCACCTTTGCGAAGACACTAGCATTATTGGCTCGATGTTTTATCTGATGGAATATTGTGATGGTAGCGTTTATTGGAGTGCCTCATTAGCAGAAGTCAAAACTAATGAATATCGCAGTAAAATGTATGACGCAATGAATAATGCTTTGGTTGCTTTACATCGCATCAATGTTGAAAGTGTTGGCTTAAGTGAGTACGGAAAAGCAGGTAATTATTTTCAACGTCAATATGATCGTTGGTGCGCGCAATACCGTGCCTCAGAACTCAAAAAAATAATAGCGATGGACAAGTTAAACCAATGGCTTGAAGTTAATTTACCCGCAGATGATGGCAAAGTTTGTTTAGTCCACGGCGACTTTCGCTTAGATAACATGATGTTTGCCAAAGACAAACCAGAAATTATAGCCATTCTTGACTGGGAGCTATCAACCTTAGGACATCCGTTTTCTGATTTAGCCTATCAATGTATGGGATTACGTATGCCTCAAGGTATTGGTAGTATCGATGGCTTAAAAGGGGTAGATAGAGCCAGTCTGGGCATTCCAACAGAAGAAGAATATGTGGCTACCTATTGTCAGCGTATGGGTATTGAAAAGATAGATAACTGGACATTTTATCTCGCCTTTAGTTTTTTCAGGTTAGCCGCCATTGTTCAAGGTGTTGCCAAAAGAGCGTCACAGGGCAATGCGTCGAATGAAAATGCCAGTAAAATTGGTCAGTTTGTCGAACCTCTAGCACTGATGGCTCTTGAGATAATAGCGCAAGAAAAGGTCAGAAAATAGCTGCTAGCTATTCAATTTAGCACCATGACAATAAACACGTTCAAATAATATTTTAAGGAAAAAAAATGGATCCATTATTAGATTTTACCGGAAAAGTTGCTGTTATTACGGGTGCTGCTCAGGGATTTGGTATGTTATTAGCCCAAGAATTAGCTCAGCGTGGTGCTAAGTTAGTGATCAGTGATATTAACGAAGCAGGTGTTAACAAGGTAGCCAACGATATTGCAGCTTCAGGCGCTGAGGTGTTCGCACTTCAATGCGATGTTGCTAACAATGCAGATTGTAAAGCTATGGTCGACTTAGCTATTGAAAAATTTGGCCGTGTTGACATTGGTGTTAATAATGCAGGTGTTGCTCATGATTTTCATGCCTTACACGAAATTGACGAAGCCCTGATGGATAGACAATTTGCCATTAATGTTAAAGGGGTGCAGTTTGGCATGAGTCATCAAATTAAGCAGATGCTAACGCAACAAGGTGGCGCCATTTTAAACGTTAGCTCAATGGCAGGTCTTGGTGGTGCAGCAAAAGTTGCAGCTTATTCTATGGCAAAGCATGCGGTTATTGGTTTAACAAAAACAGGCGCAGTTGAATATGGTCGTCATAATATTCGTATCAATGCGATATGTCCCTTTTTTACCTTAACTAAAATGGTCACTGACATGGCTGATGAAAGTATGCAAAGTAAAATGAGTTTAGGTGCGCCAATGAAACGTTTAGCCGAGCCTAAAGAGGTTGTTGCCGTAATGCTAATGATGCTGTCACCCGCTAACACTTATATGACCGGGCAATGTATCGCGATTGATGGCGGTGTATCAGCGCAGTAAACAATGATTTTGTGTTACTTTTTTAAATAGTTAATAAGAAGAGACCCCTATGGCCAGTGAATTAATGAATCAACGAGATATTGAATTTATGCTGTATGAATTCTTTGATAGTGAGTCTCTTTTAAAAAGAGAGCGTTATCAAGATCATGACCGTCATACATTTAACGAAGTAATTGCTACGGCTAAAACTATAGCAGAAAAACACTTTTTACCTATTCGTCAAAAACTTGATACTCACCAACCGACGTTTGATGGTAAAAAGGTACATTTAATTCCTGAGCTCAAACCCGCTATTGATGCTGTTATTGCCTCGGGTTTATCTTCAGCGACCGCAGACTATGAAACCAGTGGTATGCAACTGCCGCCAATCATTGCCAGCATCGCTACTTCATATTTAACTGTCGCTGGAGGTGTCGGCTTAGGTTACAACATGTTAACCACCGCGAATGCTAACTTACTTAGCGCGCATGGCAGTGGAGAGCTCATTGAAAAGTGGGTAAAACCGATGCGTGCGGGTCGTTTTATGGGCACAATGGCGATGACAGAGCCGGGCAGTGGTTCAGGCTTAGGTGATTTAATCACTAAAGCGACTAAGGCCGAAGACGGTAGCTATCGCATTAGTGGTAATAAAATTTATATATCGGGTGGTGATCATGATCTTAGTGAAAATATTGTTCACTTAGTGCTTGCGAGATTAACGGGCGCGCCAAAAGGTATAAGAGGTATTTCACTTTTTGTTGTGCCCAAATTTTTGCTTAATGACGATGGCTCCATTGGCGATGACAATGAAGTCGCCTTATCTGGACTATTTCATAAAATGGGCGGGCGGGCTCAAACGTCCACTTCGTTGAGTTTTGGAGAAAAGAACGGTTCTGTTGGTTACTTAGTGGGGGAAGAAAACCAAGGGCTTAAATATATGTTTCATATGATGAATGAAGCACGCATTATGGTTGGAACCAGTGCGGCGGTTATCGGTATAGCAGGTTACTTGTACTCATTAGATTATGCTAAAAATCGGCCACAAGGTCGTTTGCCCTCGAGTAAAGATCCACTATCACCTATGGTTAATATTATCGAACATGCCGATGTACGAAGAATGCTTCTCGCACAAAAAGCTTACGCAGAGGGCGCATTTTCATTAGTACTTTATGGCACACAATTGAGTGATGATGAGAAAACAGCAGCTAGTGCTGAAGAAAAAGAGCACGCACATCTCTTACTAGACTTTCTTACCCCTATTATTAAAACATGGCCCTCTGAGTACGGCACTAAAGCCAATGACCTGGCCATTCAAGTACTCGGTGGTCATGGCTATATTAATGAACACCCCGTGGAATTATTTTATCGTGATAATCGTTTAAACGCGATTCATGAAGGTACAACGGGTATTCAGTCGTTGGACTTGTTAACGCGAAAGGTGCCAATGAATAAGATGGCAGGATACTTAGCGACATTAACTGAAATAAATATAACGATAGAACAAGCCAAACATTATCAACGTTTAACTGAATTTAGCCAACAACTATCAACAGCGGTAAAAAGTTTACAGCTAACTACTGAAGCGCTATTAAGGGCAATGACCACTACAAACATTGATTTAGCTTTAGCTAACTCGGTTAAATACCTCGAGTTGTTTGGACATGTGATCGTCGCTTGGTTATGGCTCAAACAAGGCCTTGTTGCCACGAAAGCGCTTGAAAATAAACCACACCAAAGTGATGAAAATTTCTATCAAGGAAAACTGCAAACCTTACAGTATTTCTACAGATTTGAATTACCGCAAATAGCGTTATGGTCAGCGTTGTTGATACAAAGTGATGACAGCACTTATCAGATGAAAGCTGAATGGTTTTAAAAGAGTCATTAAAATAACAGTTAAATAATAGAGACACCTTATGCCAACTATAATTAACAAAGAAGAATTAGCAAATTATATAGGTTTTCAAGCTAAACCAACGCCTTGGCACTTAGTTACTCAGCAACAAATTGATCAATTCGCTGATTGTACACTCGATCATCAGTTTATCCATGTTGATGAAAAAAAGGCAAAAGCGACACCCTTTGGCACTACTATTGCCCATGGTTTCTTATCGCTATCAATGCTCTCTCATTTTGCTAAAGACTTTAGCGTTATTATTGACGGATTTTACATGGGCTTAAATGCGGGTTTTGACAAAGTGAGATTTTTGCAACCCGTTGCGGTCAATAGCCGTATACGAGCACATGCAACAACCTTGGCGATTGAAGAAAAAAAACCAGGACAATATCGATTGTCTACCCAAGTGAGTATTGAAATTGAAGGCAGTGAAACACCAGCGCTAGTTGCACAGTGGATTTCAGTACAAATGGTAAAATAATAAGAGTAAAAAGTAATTTTAAAGTATTTTAAGGAAATATCATGACAATCAGTTTTACAGGAAAAGTCGCTATAGTTACCGGCGCAGGTAATGGTTTAGGTCGCTCGCATGCTTTAGCGCTTGCTGCTCGTGGCGCAAAAGTCGTTGTTAATGACTTAGGAGGCGCGCGCGATGGTAGCGGAGCGTCTTCACAAGCATCACAAGATGTCGTGCGTTTAATTGAAGAAAATGGTGGAGAAGCCATCAGCCATGGCGCAAATGTTGCGAACTTTGATGAGGTACAAGACATGGTTAATCAAGCCATGGAAAAATGGGGCCGTGTTGATATATTAATCAACAATGCCGGTATTTTAAGAGATAAATCCTTTACTAAAATGACCTTAGCAGACTTTTCCTTGGTGATGGATGTTCATGTGATGGGCAGCGTTAATTGTACTAAAGCTGTTTGGGATATCATGCGTGAACAAAACTATGGCCGTATTGTGATGACAACGTCATCCAGTGGCATGTACGGTAATTTTGGCCAAGCTAACTACGGCGCGGCTAAAATGGCAGTTTTAGGGTTAATGAATACGCTATCGATTGAAGGATTTAAAAATAACATTAGGATTAATGCGCTTGCCCCAACCGCTGGCACTCGTATGACTGAGGACCTAATGCCTGAAGAAATTGTAAAAGCATTTGCTCCTGAAGCGGTAACGGCTGGTTTGCTAACCCTTTGCGATGACGATGCGCCGACCCGTTTTATTTTATGTGCAGGTGCGGGCGGTTACTCAAGTGCAAGCATGTTTGAAACTCAAGGTTGTTTTATCCCACAATCGTCACAAACACCAGAATCCGTGCGCGGACAGTGGTCACAGTTAACCGATGAAGCAGGCCAAGCAGCTTTATCTTCTGGATCAAAACAAGGTGAGAAATTTGTCAGCAAAGCTATGGCTTATATGAAGTCACAGCAGCAAGAGTAAATAGACGACTTGTTTGTCGTTTACATAATAATTAAAAGGAATAATGATGAGAGAAGCCGTAATAGTATCTGCCGCACGTACCCCGATAGGTAAAGCATACCGAGGTGCCTTTAATGATTTATCGGCGCCAACTTTAGCGGCTGTTGCGGTTAAAGCCGCCGTTGAAAGAGCAGGAATCGATGCTAATGAAATTGAAGACTGTATTTTTGGTGCCGCTCTAACGCAAGGCAATCAAGGGATGAATTTTGGTCGGCAAGTGGCAATGGCGGCTGAGTTGCCGGTTTCTGTGCCAGGCATGACTATCGACCGTCAATGTTCGTCAGGCTTAATGTCTATTGCTATTGCGGCAAATCATATTGTTTGTGATGGCGCACAAGTGGTCCTTGCAGGCGGTTGCGATTCCATTAGTTTGGTACAAAACGATAAAATGAATATGTATAGAGCTGTTGACCCGAGTGTTAAAGCCTATCGACCAGAAACTTATATGCCGATGCTTGATACGGCCGAAATCGTTGCCAATCGCTATAGTATTTCTCGAGCAGAGCAAGATGCCTATGCACTTAAATCTCAACAACGTACCGCCGCAGCACAACAAGCGGGTAGGTTTGATGATGAAATCGTGCCAGTGACCTGTACTAAGCTGGTTATGGACAAAGCTACCGGCGATATCAGCAAAGAAGCAGTCACCTTAACTAAAGATGAAGGTAATCGTCCATCAACAACGTTAGCGGGACTGTCGGCTTTAAAGGCGGTCAAAGATAATGGCGCTATTACGGGCGGCAATGCTTCGCAGTTATCTGATGGCGCTGCAGCCGTTGTTCTAATGGAACGAGGTTTAGCTGAGCAGAGAGGTCTTAAGCCTTTGGGTGTGTATCGTGGAATGGTCGTTGCCGGTTGTGAACCCGATGAAATGGGTATTGGGCCTATTTATGCGATACCTAAATTGTTAGCGCGTAATAACTTAACGATTGACGATATCGGTTTATGGGAAATCAATGAAGCTTTTGCGGTACAAGTTTTATATTGTGCGACAAAATTAGGCATTCCTGAAGATCGTCTGAATGTAAATGGTGGTGCAATTTCTATTGGCCATCCTTATGGTATGAGTGGCACACGTATGGTGATGCACGCACTGATTGAGGGAAAACGTCGTGGAATTAAATATGTTGTGATCAGCATGTGTATTGGTGGTGGACAGGGCGCAGCGGGTCTGTTTGAAGTACTTTAACCGTTTTAATTAAAACATTTACCGTGGCGTAACTATAATAATAATGCCACGTAAACAATTTGTGATTGGGGAGATAAATATAATGGAAAAAATTTGGCTTGAAAAGAGTTACCCACCTGGTGTTGATTTCGAAATAGACCCAGATAAATATAACTCATTAGCAGATTTATTTACTAAATATACTAAGTTATATCAAGATAACACCGCTTTTATTAATATGGGAGCAAGCATTAGTTATCAAGAACTTGGTCAACAAGCTCATGACTTTGCGGCTTATTTACAACAAGATTTAGGATTAGTTAAAGGCGATAGATTCGCGATTATGATCCCCAATCTTCTTCAATACCCGATTGCATTATTTGGTGCCTTATTAGCTGGACTTACCGTGGTGAATGTTAACCCGCTATACACAGCACGCGAATTAGAGCATCAGTTAAAAGACTCAGGCACTAAAGCTATTCTCATCCTCGAGAATTTCGCCCATGTCCTTGAAAAAGTTATTGATAAAACCGATGTTAAACATATTGTTCTTACGGCTGTAGGCGACAGGTTAGGGGCAGTTAAAGGGTTACTTATTAACAGTGTCCTTAGGCATGTTAAAAAGCAGGTGCCTGCTTTTAATTTTCCTGGAGCAGTCAGGTTTAATCAAGCGATGACAAAAGGAGCTAAATTAACCTTTAAGCCTGTCAAAGTGGTTGGTTCAGATCTAGCTTTCTTACAATATACCGGTGGTACGACGGGTCCATCAAAAGGAGCCATGCTTACCCATCGCAATATGGTGGCTAACCTTGAACAATCAAATGCAGCGACTAAAAATATATATGAAGTTGGCAAAGAAATTATGGTGACAGCCTTACCGCTTTATCATGTCTATGCGCTAACGTCTAATTGCTTATGTTTTATGCCTTTTGGCGGTACTAATATTTTAATTACCAATCCAAGAGATATGAAAGGCTTTGTTAAAGAGCTCGCTAAATACCCTTTTACTATTATCACGGGTGTAAATACTTTGTTTAATGCTTTATTACATACCCCAGGGTTTGACCAACTTGATTTTAGCCCATTAAAACTTGGTTTTGGTGGCGGTATGTCAGTACAACGTCCGGTAGCCGAACTTTGGGAAAAAGTCACTAAAACAAGATTGTTAGAAGGCTATGGTTTAACAGAGTGTGCGCCATTAGTGACGATGAGCCCTTTTAATCAACAAAGCTATAATGGCTCTATTGGTTTACCTGTTTCTTCGACCGATATTCGCTTAATTGGCGATGATGGTCAGGAAGTTACGCTAGGTGAGCCCGGTGAAATGTGGGTTAAAGGTCCTCAGGTGATGAAAGGTTATCACAACCGACCCGATGCAACAGATGAAGTGCTAAAAGATGGTTGGCTAGCTACTGGCGATATTGCCACCATGGATGAATATGGCTTTTTTAAAATTGTTGACCGAAAAAAAGACATGATCAACGTCTCAGGTTTTAATGTTTTTCCTAATGAAATTGAAGAAGTTCTCGTTATGCATGATGGTGTACTTGAAGCCGCTGCTATTGGTATTCCACACGATACAACAGGAGAAGCGGTTAAGGTTTTTATTGTCAGGAAAAATCCTAATTTAGCAGAGCAAGATATATTTGATCATTGTCATGAAATGCTAACAAACTATAAACGTCCTAAGTTGATAGAGTTCATCGATGAGTTGCCAAAAAGTAATGTCGGTAAAGTGTTACGAAAAGAGTTACGTAAAGACGTTGCATAAGTAGACAAAGTTGACTTTTTTCAACTAATAAATCGACTGGGTATTTACGCCTACGACTAGTGTTATGCTAGTTCTTAGGCGTTTTTTATTCTGCTAGAAAGCTAAGAAACTCATTAACACGATAAGGATTTACCCTTGAATATATTAGAAAATAGCTGTCTTTTTTTGGGACGTGTACTGATGGGCCTTTATTTTATTATCCCTGCGATAAGTAAAATTAACAAATTTGAGGGCACCAGTGCCTACATGGAGCAGCACAATGTCCCTATGGTATCGTTATTATTAGTGTTAACCATTATTATTCAATTGGTTGGTGGAGTGGCCATCATTATTGGTTTCAAAGGTAAAGTGTCCGCTTTTATATTAGCGGGTCTAACCTTGTTGATAAGCTTATTTATGCATGATTTTTGGGGAATGACAGAAGGTGTGGCGCGCAGTCATGAATTACAAAACTTCCTTAAAAACATGGGTATAATTGCCGGTTTATTAATTATCACTGGCCTAGGAACCGGCAAGTTTAGTCTTGAGGGTCGTAAAGTGACTGAGCCTGAAAGACGCTAATAGAAGTAACCGTTATTGTAGCCAACACAACACGAACCTAGCACCTAACGCTATAAAAATTACCACGTCATAAAACGACGACAAACAGCTGGAGAATATCTTATCATGACAAACTCAAAACAATTATTTACTCATATTTCTGCAAGCGGAACACTTGAACTATCTTTAAAAGAGGTCGAGGTAGCGACACCTAAATCCCATGAAGTGATCGTTCGTATTGAAGCCGCTCCCATCAACCCATCTGATATGTGGCCGATGTTTGGACCTGCTAATTTAGCCGAGGCGGTATTAAGTGCAGATAAATTAACGCTCAGTGCACCTGTGCATAGCAGTATACTACCTCGAATTAAATCTCGTTTAGATCAAGTATTACCTATTGGTAATGAAGGCGCTGGTACTGTGGTTGCTGCCGGTGATAGTGAAGCTGCTCAGTCGTTAATGGGGAAAACAGTCGCGGTTTTAACCGGAGGCGCCTATGCCCAATATTGTTGCGTACCCGCACAAGCTTGTATTGTTCACCATGAAGGGACTACAGCTAAGCATGCTGCTTCTTCTTTTGTAAATCCTTTAACTGCTTTAGGTATGGTAGAAACCATGCGTATGGAGGGGCACAGTGCATTAGTGCATACCGCTGCAGCGTCAAGTCTAGGACAAATGCTAAATAAAATATGTTTGGCACAAGACATTCCTTTGGTCAATATTGTTAGAAGTCAGCAACAAGCTGAGATACTTAAAGCAATTGGCGCTCAATATATTTGTGATTCATCGAGTAAAACCTTTAAGGCTGATTTGTATAAAGCGATTGATAAAACAGGGGCAACTTTAGCCTTTGACGCAATTGGTGGTGGCGAAATTGTCAGTGATATCCTGAACGCAATGGAGCAGTCTGGCAGTAAAGACGCTGTTGGCTTTAATACTTATGGTTCAGAGACTAATAAACAAGTTTATATTTATGGGGGGTTAGACTTCACCCCAAGTATCTTAAATCGCGCTTACGGAATGACATGGGGCATAGGCGGTTGGTTATTAATGAGCTTTTTAGGTAAGTTGCAACCACAACAAATCGCAAAATTACAAAAGCAAGTGGCCGATGAGATAAAAACCACTTTTGCTTGTGCGTTTACTGAAGAATTAAGTTTTGAACAAGCGATGACCCCAGCGATTGTTTTACAATACAATGCTAAGAAAACAGGCGAAAAATATCTGATTAATCCCAACAAAAATAGTTAACCTCTGTTTGGAGACTGAACGCTTTGGGTTTGGTCTCCCCATTTGTGCTTTTCACTATCTTAAGCTTGGTGATATTTCTCGTTTTCGTTAACTCGAATTCATTTGGTGAATAATGAACCATAAGTACTATTCATTTGTTTAATTTATTTCTAACGTTTACCATGGCTTGGAGATTATAATGATTTATTATTGTCACCAAAAAGTGAACAACAAGATAATATGTTAGAAATATATGCTGGCGATTCAGCCATGAAGACGATTAAAGAAAATGGAATTTCACCTGACTTATTTAGCTCTTTTTTAGCGGCGAGTGGTGGACCTAAATGGTTTACTTTATATGGTTTAGATAAATACCTCTTTAGTGAATTTTTTAAAAATAGAGAACAAGCATTAAACCTTATTGGCTCAAGTGTTGGTGCTTTTAGAAATGCATGTTTTGCTCAAAAAGATCCCCTCGCTGCAATAGAACGTCTCGCAAAAAATTATCATGAAACTACTTACACGGCTAAAGCCAAGCCTGCAGAGGTTAGCGAAAAAGCATTAGAAATGATGGATGCTATTTTTGGAGTTTCAGGCGAGCAAGAAATTGTTGATAACCTTCATTTTAAAGCACATATCATCGTAGCTAAATGTAACGGTTTTGTTGCTTATGAAAATAAATTTATTCAAGGACTTGGCCTGGCAAAAAGCTATGTTAATAATCGCATCAGTCGCCCACGCTTAAATAGCCAATATGAGCGTTATATTTTTCAATCGAGCCATAGTAACCTTGAGCTTAGCGACCCTGATAACATACCCACATCACGCCTATCTTTTTCAACAGGCAATATTCGTAACGCGTTACTCGCATCAGGTTCAATACCCTTGGTGATGCGGGGTATTAGTGATATTGAAAATAGTCCAAAAGGTATGTACCGAGATGGTGGTATTGTTGATTATCATTTTGATTTTAAGATTAAAAATCCAGGATTAACACTTTACCCCCATTTTAGCTCATCACTTAAGGCGGGTTGGTTTGATAAAAGTTTAACAAGAAAAGTAAGATTAAAAAACTACGACAATACGGTATTGATTTGTCCTTCTGCTAAGTTTATTGACGCATTACCTCACCATAAAATTCCTGACAGAAACGACTTCATTGCCATGAACCGCAAACAGCGAATGTGGTATTGGCAAAAAGTGATGAATGACAGCGAAAAATTAGCGGAGTCATTTGATCAGATTTATAAAAATCAACAGTTAAACCAGATAAAGAGTATAAATCAGTTATTGGCATAGTCTCTTAATAAAGAGACGCCAATTACATACTATAAACGCATAGAGATAATAATGATTACAACGTATAAAGCGATAAATTTAATTGCACGTCCTTCTGGTGGTCCAATAGGACCTGATTTGTTTGACGTTGTAGAAAAGAATATTCCTGAAGTGGCTAAAAACCAATTTCTAGTTAAACAATCACATATGTCACTAGACCCGGCAATGTTCGGTTGGATGAGTGCAGATACAGAAAGTTATATTCCACCCGTTGCCCTTGGCGATGTTATGCGCAGTTCAGGTATTGGTGAAATCGTTGAAAGTAATCATGCTAACTTCAACGTTGGTGATCGCGTTATGGGCATGATGGGCTGGCAAGAATACTACTTAAGTGATGGTACGGGTTTAAATAAAGTAACAGCACCCTTACCAGATGAAGCTATCTTATCGGTTTTTGCTTTACCGGGGTTAACCGCAACACAAGGATTATACAGCATAGGTAAGCCTCAAAAAGGGGAAACACTTGTTGTTTCTGGAGCGGCTGGTTCAGTTGGCTCAATTGTCGGGCAACTTGCTAAAGCCGACGGACTTACTGTCATTGGTGTTGTAGGTAGTGATGAAAAAGCTGATTGGGTGGTAAATGAATTAGGCTTTGATGGCGCGATAAATTATAAAACTGATGATATCGCGACTACATTAGCGCAATTAACGCCAAAGGGTATTGACGTCTACTTTGAAAATACCGGTGGACCAACCCAACACCATGTTATTGCTCGGATGAATGCTCATGGTCGAATTGTTGTCTGTGGGATGATTGCTGATTACCCAAAAGCAGAACCCGACTTAGCACCTAGTTGGATCCCTATCATTAAGAAACGCTTAACAATACAGGGCTTTACTATGCCAGATCATTTTGGCGAAGTCCCAGCCCTATTAGAAAAGCTAACACCCTATGTAATGCAAGGTAAAATTAAGTATCGTGCTCATATCTTAGATGGCTTTGATGAAGCTATGACTGGCTTGAATTTATTTTTTACCGGTGAAAATAAAGGCAAACTTATTGTGAAACTCTGATGGTCAGCTTAATGCTGCGCGGTTATAGGTGTTTTTTTATCAATAAAACTCAAATTTACTTTACGATACTTAATTAAAATGGAAATGAATATGTCCCCAAAACTTGTTAATAACCTGATGTGCACCTTAGTGTTTGCATGTTTAACATCTTTGTCTGTTAGCGCAGAAACATCCGTTAAGACGCCAGATACTGATCAAAGTGTTGCTGTCGTTAACGCTGTTGCAGCGATAACAGAGGTTAATGTCGATGAGAACAGCTTTAGCTGCATAAGAGATATGACACCGGTCAGGCATTTTTATGTTGATAATCTTTTAGGAGATATAAAAAGCACTTTAGCCGCAGCCAATGCACCAGAGGGCGCTAAGTACCCCGTGGGGTCAGTTGTGCAGCTTGTGCCAACAGAAGCCATGGTTAAACGCGAATCGGGTACTTTTCCCGCTACGGGTGACTGGGAGTTTTTTGAACTAGAAGTTAATGAACAAGGGTCAAAAATAGGTAAGCGTGGTTTTGTCGATGTTGTTAATCGTTTTGGTGGCAACTGTTTTGCTTGTCATGCGCCGGCTCGAGAGCCTTGGGATTTCATTTGTGAATCAGATCATGGCTGTGAAACTATACCTATAGATCATAAAATGACGGGTGCGCTACAACGTTCAGATCCCCGTTGCGGCGATGCTGTTCCTCAAGATGGTGATTGGATGGCATTGTTTAAGCTTAAAAGTATGGTCAGTATTGGCCTGACAAAACAGTGGTTTGAAGAAAAATTTTAACGTCAATAATTAATATGTTTTAAGCCGCAAAGAAGCCGCTGACCAAGAAGGTTTTCATTTTTTAATGGGTCCAATTAGGAGATAACTATGAGTGATATCAAAACGCACTACCGTAACTGTAATATTTGTGAAGCGATGTGCGGCTTAGAAATTAAGTATCAAGATAAGCATATTTTATCGATTAAAGGCGACCCAAAAGACCCTTTTAGTAAAGGTTATAATTGCCCTAAAGCAACGGCGTTAGAAGATTTTTATAATGACGAAGACCGTTTAAAAACACCCATTAGACGGACAGCTAATGGGTGGGAAGATATTTCATGGGATCAAGCTTTTACCGAGATAGTCGCAAAACTTAAAGGCACTCAAAAAGAACATGGCCGTAACGCTTTGGCGGTTTACTTAGGTAACCCTAACGCGCACAACTTAGGTAATGCGCTTTTTCTAAAACCATTTATGAAATCGTTAGGGACGATAAACCGTTTTAGTTCTGCTTCAACCGATCAAATGCCACATCATGTTGCCGCTAATTTTATGTTTGGTGCGGGTATGTTAATCCCCGTGCCTGATATAGACCGCACTGATTTTATGATGATTATTGGCGGAAATCCTGTGGTCTCTAATGGTAGTATGATGACGGCACCCAATGTTATCGGCCGAATGAAAGCCATTCAAAAACGAGGAGGTAAAATTGTTGTTGTTGACCCTCGCCGTACCCGAACCGCTAAAATTGCCGATCAACATTTGTTTATCAGACCAGAAAAAGACGCACTCTTGTTATTGGCGATGATCCACTGTGTTTTTACAACCAATAGCGTTAATCTTCGCCACCTAGCAGATAGGGTTGATGGACTAAATGTGTTGGAAAATATCGCTAATGATTATTCACCCGAATCAGTGGCTAAGCATGTCGGTATACCGGCAAGTGATATTAGAACGTTAACCAATGATATGACAACTGCAGACTCAGCGGTGTGTTACAGTCGTATGGGCGCATCTACTCAAACGTTTGGTGGTCTATGCCAATGGCTAACCAATGTGCTTAATATTATAACCGGCAATTTTGACCGAGCAGGCGGTGCTATGTTTCCACAGCCCGCTTTTGATTTATTAAGAAATCACAAGAAGGGTCATAAAAGCTCCTTTGGGCAATATAAGAGTCGTGTCAGAAAGTTACCTTTTTTCAATGGTGAGTTTCCGGTTGCAACATTAGCTGAAGAGATATTAACCCCCGGTGAAGGTCAAATAAAAAGCTTAATTACGGTAGCAGGTAATCCTGTGCTTTCTTCACCGAGTGGACATAAATTAGCTGAAGCGTTTTCAGGATTAGATTATATGGTCGCCATCGATATTTATCTTAATGAAACCACTAAACACGCTAATATTATTTTACCGGCAACAACCGGTCTTGAAAATTCTCATTTTGATATTTTCTTCAATTCATTTTCAGTGAGAAATACCGTCAAATACTCTAAGCCATTGTTTGAACCAGCAGACTATCAACGCACCGATTGGCAAATACTGAAGGAGCTAGCGGCACGAATGACAGATACAGACATTGATGAATACACACCAGAAATGATCTTAGATATGGAATTGCAAAAGGGTCCTTATGGTAAACAAGGTATGAGCTTAGCAAAATTAATCGACAATCCTCATGGTATCGATATTGGACCGTTAATGCCGTGTATCGAAGCGCGGATAAAAACCGAGCAAGGTAGCGTAAACTTAGTGCCGCAACTCTATATTAATGATTTACCGCGTTTGCAAAATGTTATTATTCATCCTGCTCGTGATATTAATTATCCATTCGATTTAATTGGTCGCCGTTTAGTGAAAAGTCATAATACCTGGACACAGAATTCCGAGCGCTTAATTAAAGGCAAAAATCCTTGTACCTTAGAGGTTCATCCAGATGATGCTAAGGTATTAGGCATTAGCAATGGTCAATCTGTTATGGTGAGCTCAATGGTTGGTGAAGTGAAAATAGAGGTAGTGATCACCGACGATATTCAACGTGGGGTGGTCAGTATGCCGCAAGGCTGGGGACATAATCAAAAAGGCACCCAGATGTCGGTTGCAGCCAAGCAACCAGGTGTTAGTATTAATGATTTAACCGATGCAAGTCGAGTAGATACTTTAACCGGTAATGCTGCTTTAAATGGTACACCGGTCGCAATTAACGTTGCGTAGATGTTAGTCGAATTAGACTATAATTAAGCCCTAAAATAGGTAAAAACATGTTTAACAGTACAGAGAGTTATATTGCATCAGACGAACTTCGCTTAGCGGTAAACGCTGCGATCACCCTAGAAAAGCCACTATTGATTAAAGGTGAGCCGGGAACGGGTAAAACGCAATTAGCTGAAGAATTAGCAAAGTCACTTAATTGTAAGCTATATCAATGGCATATTAAATCAACAACTAAAGCGCAACAAGGCTTATACGAATACGATGCCGTATCAAGATTACGAGATAGCCAGTTAGGCGACGAACGTGTGCATGATATTGCTAATTACATCGTTAAAGGTAAACTTTGGCAGGCGTTTGAAGAAGAGCAACGTCCGATATTATTAATTGATGAAATAGATAAAGCCGATATAGAGTTCCCTAATGATTTACTGCAAGAACTTGATAAGATGGAGTTTTATGTTTATGAGACGCAACAAGTTATTAAAGCAAAGCAACGTCCGATCATTATTATAACGTCTAATAATGAAAAAGAGCTACCCGATGCATTTTTACGTCGCTGTTTCTTTCATTACATCAAGTTTCCAACAAAAGTAGAAATGGAACAGATTATTGCTGTTCACCACCCTGATGTAAAAAAAGAGTTATTAGCGCATACCTTAGAAGTGTTTTTTGAACTGAGAGACTTACAAGGTATTAAGAAAAAGCCTTCAACATCAGAGTTAATCGATTGGTTGAAACTACTGGTCGCAGACGATGTTGCTCAAGAGGTATTAATCGATAAGCAGTCCGGTATTATTCCTCTATTTGGTGCGCTATTAAAAAATGAACAAGATGTCTCACTACTTGAAAAACTCGCCTTTATTAGTCGCAGAAACAGGTAGTTGTTGTGTTTATAGATTTATTTATAACGTTAAGAAAACATAAAGTTCCTTGTAGTTTACGTGAGTTATTAGACTTAATTGCACTATTAAAAAAGGGGGTTGTTTTTGCTAATGTGGAAGAGTTTTATCACCTAGCTAAAATTGTTATGGTTAAAGATGAAATTCATTATGATAAATTCGATAGTGCATTCGCTGAATATTTTGAAGGTATACAAGTAATTGATATATTTGATAAAATATTACCTGAGGATTGGCTAAGAAAAGAATTTGAAAAGCACCTAAGCCAAGAAGAAAAAGACAAGTTAAAGGCATTAGGTGGTTTAGACGAGCTAATGAAAGCGTTAAAAGAACGCCTTGAAGAACAAAAGAAACGCCATGCTGGCGGCAATAAATGGGTAGGTACTGGTGGTACATCTCCTTTTGGCGCTTATGGTTATAACCCCGAAGGTATTAGGGTAGGGCAAGATAAAAATCGTAATAATAGTGCGGTTAAAGTGTGGGATAAGCGAGAATTTAGAAACTTTGATCAAGACCGAGAATTAGGCACTAGAAATATAAAATTAGCGCTAAAAAAACTAAGAAAATTTGCCCGTACCGGTGCAAGTGAAAAGCTTGATATTAACACTACTATTACCTCAACGGCGAAAAATGGCGGTATGCTCGATGTTCATATGGAGCCTGAACGTCATAATGCAGTAAAAGTATTGATGTTCTTTGATATCGGCGGCTCTATGGACGATTACATACATACGTGTGAAGAACTTTTTTCAGCGGCACATACCGAGTTTAAACACCTTGAATTTTTCTATTTTCATAATTGTGTTTATGAAAGATTATGGAAAGACAATAGCCGACGCCGCACTGACACTATTGATTTAGAAGAAATCATTAGAACCTTTGGTTCGGACTACAAAGTTATATTTGTTGGTGATGCCACTATGGGGCCTTATGAAATAACATCACCTGGCGGCAGTGTTGAACACTGGAATGAAAAACCAGGAACCTTTCATATGCATAAAATTCTTGGTCATTTTAATAAGGTCGCCTGGTTAAACCCACAGCCAGAGACTCATTGGGATTATCATCACTCAATCTCTATTGTTAGGCAGTTAATAGCCGATAGAATGTATCCTTTAACGGTCGATGGCATAGGTCGAGCGATAAAAGCGCTCAGCTAAATATCCCACTAGTAAATTACAACCAAGGACGGTTGTAGCTTTACCTGCCTGTAATGAATGAAGGGCTAATAAAAGCCGTTTTATAGCACCTTCTCTTTTATTACATTACTTACCAATCTTTAATAATGTTAGTAATTATAGACGCGGTTGCTTCGGGTTGTTCAAGCGGAAACATATGTCCGCCATTAGCTAATTTAGTCAGTGGTATGTTATTCATTTTAGCAAATCGATTAAAGTAACTTACCGGCAATACGTCTGTTTTATCACCATAAATCAATGCAGATGGCACCGTCAGTTTATTTTTATATGTTGCTAAATTGCAAGGTAGGTGTCTAAATATATCGGCTTCAACGTCGGGTGAAAACATTAATTCCCATCTTTTATTTTTTAATGTCACGGCACTGTCTACGTAATCTTGTAGACATCGGGCATCAAAATTCTTAAAAAGTTTCTTTTGAGCAAAATTATTAACTAATTGCGTATCAGACGGCCAATGTTTTTGCCTGTTTTTAGCTCGACCCGCTGGAGATATTTTATCAATAAAAGGTGTTTTTTTAGCGAGTTTTAAAAACCAAGATAATGGCCCAGAAAATACAGGAGGGTCTAACATGACGACACCACGAAATAGTTCAGGATGCTGACAAGCGGCCATAAAAGAAATGACACCACCAAAAGAATGGCCAACACAAATGACCTTTTGGTCTTGTTTTTTAATGAAGTTAACCAGCTCATTGACCAAAAATTGCTAATTATTATGAATGGGGTAACAATCATCGTGACCATATTGTTCTAAAGCAATGGTTGAATAATCATTTGAAAACAATGATAGAAATGTGCGGTAACTTCCTGCTGGAAAACCATTGGCATGGACAAAGTTGATTACAGGTTTTGACATATACGTTTATAGACACCTATGATAAAAATTATATAAAAGATTATTACCCTTGAACTTATTGTTAAAGGGTTAAGACTAAACTGAAGAGCTTTTAAAGGTAGCGATTAAAAAAGTCAACGACACTATTTTCAGCTTTTTCAGGGTTGAGTTGCCATAGTTTAGTGTGCTCGCCACCTTCAGCTTGCCAAAATTGCTTCGGCTCATTGGCGGCACTAAATAAACGTTGTCCGTGTTTAAAGTCTACGGTTTTATCGGCTGTGCCATGCATAATGTAAACAGGTCGAGGCGAGATGTTTGCGATGTATTTTTCTGGATTAATTTCATCAATTTTTAAATCGCCGCGCCAAGCAAAAAATTTTGCTACCATTGGCATTAATGGGAAACGAGGAAGACCGTAGAGTACTTTTGCCTGTTCAGCGAGTACGTCCATCGAATTAGCATAGCTACCACTAAAAACACCCACTTTTATACGAGAGTCTTTTGCCATAACTATGATGCTAGTTGCTGCGCCCATAGAAAATCCCATTACACCAATCGAGCTAATATTTTTCTTATCAACTAAATAATTTAAAGCGGCTGTGACGTCTTTTTTCTCGTGATAGCCCATCGTTGAAATAATAGCAGGGTCTTGGCGTGGATGACGCAGATCAATAGCTAAAACATTATAACCGGCAGCAACAATAGCCTTGGCGTAGCGCATACCTTCGGACCTGTTTGCTGTTCTACCATGTACTAATAATATCGCTTTATGGGTGTCATTATCTGCAGGCATATACCAAGCCGGCAGTGTTAGGCCATCATCGGTGTTAAAAGCAACGTTTTCAAAACTGAGGCCTTGTTCACTTGGCTCTCCACAAAAGGCAAAACGGGCTTGTGTGCACTCAGTAATTGGCAGTATTAATATTTTTGAAGAAAAATACCATGCACCACTAAAGAAAACACACATAAATAATAAAACAGAAAACAGGGTGAAATTTTTTATCATACGTTAACGGCCTAATATACTGTGAGTATTCTTGTTATGTAGCGCTAAGAAAATACTTTAGTGAGACATGGTAGATTTACTATAGGCTCAAGGTCATCGTTGAATCTATTGCTATTGCCGCATCTAATGCCGTTAGTATGTCTTTTCTTTCTCTTAGTTTAGTACCATGGTGTGCTGTCATATTTAGGGTTAACAGTTGGGTAGCTGCCACTTTTGCCGTTGCCATTAATTGGTCGGGTTCAACTAATGTGTCAAGAAATCCAGCTAATACAGCTGTTTCTGGATCAAACAATTCAGCGTTTATTACCGAACGCGTTAAATAGTTAATCGGTACTCGGTTTCTAGCGAGTTCAAGGCCAGCTTGATGCATGGTCATACCAATAGCCACTTCATTGAGTCCAATTTTAAATGAACCTAATGTGCCGATGCGATAATCACAACTGAGTAATAAAAAAGCACCTTTGGCAATAGCATGGCCGGTACAGGCGCCAACAATAGGAAAGGGAAAAGATAACATACGGCGAGTAAGCGTTGAGCCTGCTGTAACTAGCGATACGGCAGAGTCAGAACTTTCTTTCATCGTTTTTAAATCATAGCCACCTGAAAATATTCCTGGTTGACTTGTTAAAATAACGGCCGCTTTTGCTGCTTCTGCTTGATCTAAAGCGCTGTTGATTTCTGTTATTACTTGATGAGAAATAGCGTTAACCTTGCCATTTTTTAGAGTTATCGTTGCAATGTTTTCATCGAGTTCAAAATCTATTAATTCCATGTTCTTTCCTATAGTTGTTAAAATTGATATCACTGGCTGTTAGCCAAATTGAGCCGCTTTTTGATATGCGGGTCTTTTTCTGATATTAACGAGATAGTCTTTAGTTTTGTCTTTGTTTTCTAACAAACCAATACTTTCTGCAATTTCGAGTATCACTGCCATCATAATATCAGCAGCACTAAAAGAATCACCAGCAAAATAACGCCTTATGGTTAAAGTATTTTCGATATATGAAAAATCGAGATGATTTTCTTTAGCAATGTAACCATCAAGAAGCTGAGTGCCTTCACGAGTTTCCATTGACATCAGCAAGGTCGTTATCACAGGTAAACTTAAGGACCCTTCTGCGAAGTGTAACCACTCTAAATAATGGTAATATTCATTACAATCAATGCTCGGCCTTAAATTACTCGCCGTTGCATGGTTAAGAATATATTCCATAACCGCGCCAGACTCACACAAAGTAACCTCACCATCTACGATAATAGGGGCTTTTGCTAGCGGATGAATTAATTTTAAACTTTCAGGCGCTAAATTTGTGAGCGGGTTACGTTGATGTTTAACAATGTTATAAGGCATATTAAGCTCTTCTAACAACCAGATAACGCGTTTAGAACGTGATTTGTTAAGGTGATGTACAGTAATCATGTTTACATTTTTCCTTGAAATTCATTGTTATCAACTTAATGAATAGGTGTCGCTTGGTAGTAAGATTAAATTTTTACCTTTTTTATAGGTACGTTAGCTTAGCATGTATTGAGTTAAGGCTTTTTTGTGTTAAATGATATTTGAACGTAACAACCTAAGTAGAATATCAACGGCATATTCAGCGTTAATAACATGAAATATGTCAAACTAAAGCCAATAATAGGTAATACCAGTCAAGGATTAATTAGACCAATGGAAATAGCTAATCCCATGCCCATCGTAATTTAAAATATACCAATAGGTACATTTTTTGTCTTACAAATATAATTAATTCAGTACTATCTATACTGATTTTCAGTATTCTTTATTATCTAATGGGTAAATATTTTATATATATTTCCAATATGATTATTGAACATCGTATTGAACAAAACATGATCGCTGATGACGATTTATTAATTGTTATTGTGAGTCGTTATTTAAAGAAGCTAACCGCACTGGCAATATCTTCGCGATCAGTATGAGTTTTATTTATCGGCGCAGTTATATCAGCGTAACCAAATGACATACCAAATAAAACACCTCTTTGCTCTGGTAAGTTTAAGGATTTTTTGATTGGATCTGGGAACTGCCCCAATGCCCCTTGCATACAATTTGATAAACCGTGCTCAGCCATAATGAGCGAAAGAGTTTGCGCATAAATACCCAAGTCAACCGCACCCATAATATCGAGATATTTATCCATAGTAAAAAAGGCCACATGGGGAGCATCAAAAAAACTCCAATTGCGGATCATCGCTTTTTGACGACCCAGTTTGTCTTCGCGGGTAACACCAATAGCACTGTAAAGTGCATTAGCTGAACCAAATTGGCGGTCTCTATGGATACCCTCGTATTTAGGTAGCCAGTTAAAGTCTGGGTTTGGTGGAGTACCACTCATAACTGCTGAGAGTAGATCATTTTTCAATGATTCTTTTTTTGCGCCAGACACTACGCAAGTTTGCCAAGGTTGTACATTGCAATTTGAAGGAGCGCGTTGTGCTTGTGTAAAAATAGCTTCTAATAATGCTTGTTTGACCGGTGTTTCCAAATAAGCACGCACTGAATTACGTTTTTCTAAGAGGGTGGTTATAGACATTGAGACTCCTTTATAATTTTAAAATAGTCTCATATTAAGGGACATTGTAAATGAGACTTAGCTTAACAGCGATTAAATTTTTGGTAACGTTTAATTAACTATTAACCGTATATATCGCTTAAAAAAGTGATCTATACTTGTTACAAAAGGGTATAGATAGCCACTGTAATAAGGTTAAAAGAGATTTAAGCGCATTTCTGATGGTAGAACTGTTATCTTTATAAAACCAATGAATAATTATTATCACGCTCTATTCTAAAATCATATAGTAAGTGGTTATTTTTCACTGGGTATTTCAGAAGCGCATTAACTTTTATTATATGGATACTGAATAGTTAGGGATAAATTAAATTCATTTGACTAATTTATCTCATATCGATAATATCAGTGGTATGACCACTTGGTTAAAGCAATGTTGAATAGTGAAGTCAACGGTTAATAATAAATTTTTGGAGTCAATAGAATGCCTGAATATAAAGCCCCAGTTCGTGATATTAAGTTTGTAATGCAAGAATTATTAGACTGCGACAAACACTATAAGAAATTAGGTTACGATGATGCTAGTGAAGATATGGTGGACGCTATTATCTCAGAAGCAGCCAAGTTTACTGAACAAGTTATTGCACCCTTAAATCAAATCGGTGACGAGCAAGGTTGTACGTGGACAGACGGTGTAGTAACTACGCCAGATGGTTTTAAAGATGCTTATCAACAATACGTTGAGGGTGGCTGGCCAACATTATCTCAGAGTGAAGAGTTTGGTGGGCAAGGTTTACCTTATTCTCTTAATGCTTCCATTAGTGAAATGATGTCGTCTGCTAATCATAGTTTTGCTATGTACCCTGGTTTAAGTCATGGGGCACAAGCAACAATTGAAGCTCATGGCACCAGTGAACAAAAACTGCAGTATATGCCTAAATTAGTTGAAGGTAGCTGGACAGGCACTATGTGTTTAACTGAATCACATTGTGGTACTGATCTTGGCATGTTGCGCACTAAAGCTATATTAAACGATGATGGTAGCTATGCGATTACCGGCACAAAGATATTCATTTCGGCCGGAGAGCATGACTTATCAGAGAATATTGTACACATTGTTATCGCACGCCTACCAGGTGCTCCTGAAGGTAGTAAAGGTATCTCTTTGTTTATTGTTCCTAAGTTTAATGTCAATGATGATGGCACAAAAGCAGACCGAAATGCTGTGAGTTGTGGTTCAATTGAACATAAAATGGGTATCAATGCTAATGCCACTTGTGTTATCAATTTTGATAACGCTAAAGGGTTTTTAATTGGACAGGAGAACCGTGGCCTACACTGCATGTTTACTTTTATGAATGCTGCTCGTTTAGGTGTAGCAATGGAAGGTTCTGCAGCAGCTGAAGCGGCATTTCAAGGTTCATTAGCTTATGCAAAAGATCGTTTGCAAATGCGTTCGATTAGCGGCGTTAAAAATCCAGATGGACCAGCTGATCCTATTATTGTGCACCCTGATGTTCGTCGTATGTTACTTACGCAAAAGTCTATTTCTGAGGGGGGTAGAGCACTAATTGGTTATTTGTCGCAATTAGTTGATATAACCCACGCATCAGATGATGCTGATCTTAAAGCTGATGCAGAAAACAAATTAGCCTTACTAACGCCTGTTGCAAAAGCATTTTTAACAGAGTTAGGTTTCGAATGTACAAGTCATGGTGTACAAGTTTTTGGTGGACATGGTTTTATAAAAGAATGGGGCATGGAACAGCTTCTGCGTGACACTAAAATTAGTTGTATTTATGAAGGCACAACGGGTATTCAAGCGTTAGATTTATTAGCCCGTAAAATTTTAGGCAGTAAAGGTCAAATTTTGAAGCCATTTATGACAGACATCGCTATTTTTTCGAAAGACAATGCCGACAACCCAGCAATGAGTGAGTATGTTAGTACCCTAAACTCATACGCTAAACAATGGCAAATGATCACGGGTGATATTGGTCAAAAAGCCATGAAGAACCCGGATGAGATTGGTGGTGCTTCGGTTGATTACTTAATGTTTGCCGGTTATGTAACCTTAGGCTACTTCTGGGCAAAAATGGCCTCTGTAGCGCAAAGTAAACTAAAAGACGCGGGTGAAGATAAAGCGTTTTATCAAGCTAAAATTAAAACAGCAGCATTTTACTTTCATCGTATACTTCCTAGAGCTCAAGGTCATGCAGCTTGTATGGAAGGTGGTGTAGACTCGATGATGGCTCTAGCCAGTGAAGACTTTGCATTTTAATTAAGCACTAGCTTTACTAATAATTTTTGAAAAATAATTATTAGTAAACAGATAAATATTTAGCCACTTTTCACGGTTAAGATATTTATGATGGTCTGTTAAACTCATGCCTAATATTTAGATTTAAATCTTAATATTAGGCATTTTTTATTTTACAGTAACGTAAAATAACCCATTAACGAATGGTGCCTTGCTAAATGACTGTTTAGGCAATTAACGACGGTTAATGTAAGTACTTGGGTACGCTAATAAGTTGGGGTGCTTCGATTCGTCATTCAAGTTGACGTGACTGTATACATTATCTCCGAATATTTATGATGCGTTTTTAATTGTTTTTTGTTTTATATCGTCTTAACGTTATTGAGTCATTTTCAGCTAGAGATAATTATTTGATCTTATCTAATATTAGTATAAATTAATTACTAGTTATAACGAGGGCATCATTGAGATGTACCGATAACATATTGTTATAAAAATTAAGGAATTGGCGATGCCAACAAATAAACATAAACGAAAAGCTTCATCACATACTAAATCCAATAAAGGAAAAAATACCGAATCTACGGGTCTAATTATTTCACACCCTCAGGTTTTTATTTATGTTGGTTTATTCTGTGTTGTGTTGGGGGTATATCTATTAGCCTTTGAATCTCAAGATAACGCATTATTTGGCTTAGCAATGCTTTCTCTTGTCGCGGGGGTCGTGACTACTTTTTATGCAAACTTTACACTGTCGAAGAAAAAAGCTCAGCTTAAGTGAGGCTTTAAAGTGATTAAAGTGTCGTAAATATTCATCTGAAACTTATTCTATGGTTCAAATTTGGCCAACTGATTGGTTTTATTTGCACAAAAAAGTGTATTCTGATTTTAAAGTAATAGGATTTTTATTGCCAATAAGAATATTGGTTAAATTTTATCAAACCAAGCCTAAGCAATATAATCTAGGCTTAAACCGGTGTAATAATAGCGCATATGAGATTTTGGACGATTATTTGTATTGTACTCCTACTGAGTGCTTGTACCCATAACAACTGGCGAAGCGCGAGCAGAGAGCCTGCTGGTATTGCAACGCTACCAACTGAAGACGGTAGGGCGGTTATAGAGTTTTATGTCGCAGATGCTTTTAGTTGGCGCGGTTGGTTTGCTGTTCATCCTTGGCTTGCAATCAAAGAAGAAAAAGCAGCAAAGTATAGTGTTTATGAAGTGACTGGTTGGCAAGTAAATCGGGGGTTATCTGCAATAAGACAGTATCAAACATTAACACCAGATAGGTATTGGTATGGCTCAAAACCGGTATTATTACTTTCTATTAAAGGTGATAAAGCGGTTAAACTAATTCCTAAAATTAAGGCCGCAATTGCCCGCTATCCTTGGGTAAATGAATACAGCATCTTTCCAGGTCCTAATAGTAATACTTTTGTCGCCTGGATAGGTTTACAAGTCCCTGAGCTTGAACTCGAACTGCCATTTACTGCTATTGGCAGTGGGTATGCAAACTAGTTGCACTTTAACCAAAAAAATCAGCGGTAATTGATATTAAGTCATTGTTAAGAAAATTAAATGACTGGATTGATTAACTTCAAAAAATATTCTTTATTGGTTGATATATTATCAATTTTAATCGGGTAATGGAGTATCTGATTGAAATAATTGGCAAATTGTGAAATTTGTAGTACTAATCTTCGTGCGTCATTTATGAACATTTTACAAACTTGATTATCTTTAAGCTCTTCTCTTTTTATTTGGAATGGCTGCTGTGATGATTCTGACACCCATAATGTGCTCCTAAGTTTAGCTTGAATAAAATTCATTTCTGGGTTGTTTGCATTTAAGGTGTTTGTCCACTTTATGACTTTTGATAATTGGTCGTATAAATGGTTTCCGTAGGCTTGCTGATGGGTAACTGTTTGTATACTTTCTTGCATTATTGCTAATAGGGGCCTTTGTAAGTGATAAGAATAAATAGCCTGCGTTTTTTGACTGGTCCTAAAGTCAAATCCTTCGGCTAACAAACAAAGCTCTCCGATGGCCGTGTTAATATTTTTACTTTTTCTAGTGATCTGAGAATATTGATTTGCTATTTGTGAAATTTGAGCGTATTCGTGAATTTGTGTTAACTTTTTTGGATAACCAGAGCCATCCAATTTCTCTTCATGCTGTTCTATCGATTCTAAGACTAACTTACTCTCTAAGCCCGCAAGTCTGACTATTTCTTTACTTAAGATAGGGTGAACTAACTTTGCATCTTTCATTGTATTGTTAAGTCTTGCGTAACCAATATTTTCAAAAAACAAAACAGAGATCAGTTCAGTTAATTCGGTTGGAGAATAGTTGTTTGCTTTACCGATATGGGTGCCAAATATCAAATTGATTAAAGTATTTTGGTATGCAGAGGGGTTGAGGTGTGAAAATATACTGAGGTGATCAATAATTTTCTTTGGAATTGAACCGCCTTTTATAAAGTCGCCAATGGTTACCAGTGTTTCATTTAGCTTAAAGTTATTTATCACAGGATTTGTTTTAGCTAAGTCTAGGATCGGCGCAAATAAATTTTCATTACTGGTATCTTCTGTAAGAGAAATTACATCTTCATGGCCGATGATCCCCTCTTGTTGCAAGTTAGTTAATTTTAAACGGATTTTTTCCGTAATTTCAGTACCCGCTTTTAAAAAAACTCTTTTTCCTTGTGGGTCTGTAATATCTTGACTGATGCCGCATTCCATTCCCGAATTTAAAATATGAGTCGAAAACTGTTTGGATGTTTCTTTAATAAGTTGATTAGTCACTTGCACATTCGTTCCTTGAATTAACTGTCTACTGGCAGTTCTATGCGTTAACTGTAGGAATGATTTTAGCTATTAGCAAAGTGTCTTACTATTTTATCTGATTTGGCTTTACTCTATCCGCTTGTAACGTTGTAACGTTGTAACTTTCTAACCAATCACATCTACTATCGCAAAAGATTAAATCATTTATTAAAACGAATGCTCACACTAATATATTCAAAGTGCTAGTATAGAATATTCGTTATTTTATTAGATTATCAAGAAAATGTTAGTTTTACTTCCTAAGATAGGATGTAGTTGAACCTAGCTCAAATAACTTACTCTGGTGGTGACTCATCACTGTTCGAGTCAATATCCAATGATATTGTTGAAAAGGGCTATAGTATCCGTCCTTATGCTTTGCCTGAAGAATTAACACATCTGTTATTAAATCATATCATTGAATTACCTACTGAAAAATTCAAACGTGCTGGAATAGGTCGTGCCAAAGATCATATGATTAATAATTTTATACGGACAGATGAAATAAGCTGGATAACCAGTAACAACCAAGCCAGTTGTGCTTGGATAACGTGGACCGAGTCACTGCAAGCTTATCTTAATCGCCGGTTGTTTCTCGGATTATTTTCTTTTGAAAGTCATTTTGCTCATTATGCTAAAGGCGACTTTTATAAGAAGCACAAAGATGCTTTTAAAGGTGAGGGTAATCGGGTGCTATCTGTTGTTGTCTACCTTAATCAGCATTGGTCCGCTGATGATGGAGGCGAGTTAGTGATTTATGATAAAAAAATACCAGCCTCCGCTGTCGTTGATAACAGTAAAATTAAAGTATTGCCCAGCTTCGGTACAATAGTTGTGTTTTTAAGCGAAGAGTTTCCGCATGAAGTATTACCCGCTAAACGCGATAGATACTCTATAGCAGGGTGGTTCCGCTTAAATAACAGCATTGATAATAATATAGATCCGCCAAATTAATGAGAAATCAATGAGTATTTATAAAGGCGTAGGCATTGTCTAAATTACCTATAAAATTGCATATCATCACTGAATTAGATGAAATTAATCAGCTAATTATCCCATTAAAAGTACTTGCTGATAGAGAGCGAGCCGCTATTTATGGTTTAACGGGCATGGTTTATACTCCTCATATAGATGATTACATGCAGACAAGTATAAAAAAAGCGGCGATATTAGCTTGTTTAAAAGAACAAGGTATATTGGCATTATCAAAGGTCGAACTCATTAGTACGGCTTTAGATAGCTTACATAAAAGAGCAAGAAATAACGCAATTGTTGAGTATGAAGGCAACCGATACCAACGTCGGTTTTCGCCATTAAAATTAAGTAAGTCAGGAAAAGTTGTTAGTAAATGGGCGAGGTATTGGTTTTTACAATCACCTAATGGTAAGGTGGATATTCAGTGGGAGTGCCAGGTACGCGAAATTTGGCCTGCTTATTTTTTAATTAGAACTATCGACCTCTAGCGAAGAGGAGCAAGCAATAAATACGCGCTCTCTATTATGCCTTTTGATTATATCAACATAGGCGCTTAATAAAGAATAAAGACTAATGGTGGTTGTGCCGATAACTACATACCAATAAAACAACTAGCCAACATGGCAACATTAATTTAGTCTTATTTATTAATATGCTCTAGGATTAAACCATCAACGTTAATGGTTTATGAATTGAATACCTTCCAATGTGTTTAGCTTAAAAATACGAGGTACCACGATTAATGAGTAGTGTTATTAGTTCTCACTTACAAAAGTTTGAAAAACAAATCTTAAGTTTGGTCCCCTATGCCAGCAATGATAGATTGGAATATTTAGTTAAAAAACTTCTACCTGATGAAAACTCTGGCCAACACCTTGCTGTTAAAAATGAAATCAAAAAACTTGCCCAACAAGCTAATAAACCAATAGATTTGCGGCTGATCTTTGCTGATTGTCAAATAGTTACACACAATAAAATTAATCATTATTTGGATATAGCGGGTAAAAAGCTATTCAATGAAAAACTTGTTGAATATCAAAACCTTTATACAACAGCACTTTACTATGAAGTTTATGAAGACGCTCAAAAGAGAGCTGCTAATAAAGATAAAGGTGTCAGCAAATATAATCTTGAAAATGAAAATGAAAGTGAATTTTCAGAATTTAAAATAGATAAAACCGAACCTAAACCCTTAGTAAATAAAAATAGAATAATTAACGAACTTAAAAAACTTAACTCTGCTTGTAAAGTTTTTATCAACCCAATTATGGGGATGACCAGCCAAGGTAAAAAAGAGGTTGGTTTTACGGCTAACATCGAAAAGATGAATAATCAAAAAGTTATTATTCAGACCTCTCACGAAATACCGGGTATTATAGCAAATAAAGTGTACCTGTGGCTATATGACCATCATACCGAAATAGATTTCACTGAAGAACTTGAACTCGGATTTGTTATTATTGATAGTCAAAAATCTTCTGTAAATAATAAGTTTGAATACTTATTGAAATTTTCAAGTCCATTAACAGATCAGCAAATGCGGGTTTTGTTTGCTCATTACCTAAGACAAAAAAAATTGGCTATTATTGGTCCTACAGAACGATTTATTACTCCTTTATTTGACTCTGTTACCTCTAAAGGTTACGAGCAACTATATCTAAATAAAACTCACGACATTCCGTTACTTTGTTATAAAAATAATGATGCATGGCATGTGAAAGTTGCAATGAAAACATCGGGTAATGATGCGTTTTGGCGATTTTTTAGTGGTGCAGATGAAAGTTTTCATTTACCCGTACTATTGGGTAATGAAGGTATACAAAAGGCGCTAGACGAGAAGAATACGGTTGATAAATATGCTTTTATATTAAAATCTAAATATAAAGATACCTTCATTTATTCCCTTATTTGGTATGACGACTTTGTTAATAATAGAAGCGTGAAAACTGTTTTTAATAATTATTTTAAAAATAGCTTGTTTAGAGTAGTCAAAATATCCTCATCGTTTATTAATTCTGTAGAAGATGCTTATGTTCCCTCAGCTTTACCTTGTCATGTTCATCCTAAAATGGCTGTTCTAAATAGGGCAATCCCGAAAGCGGCCATAGATATGATAAGTAATTGCGATCATATGATCACCCTATCAGATATTACTAGCTTGTATGAAATAATACATAAACCGGTCAGTGAAGAAATAACTGAATTAGAAAATTTATTACCAAAACGTTTTCAACTGAGTGCGGTTGACTCACTTGATGAAACCGAAATTGTAACAGCAGAAAATGATGACTCTAGAGGTGAAGACCGCTTTGTGTTATCTTTTAAAATGGCAATTACACGCAGTAATAATGTTGTTACTCATATTCCCGGTATTACTAAAAATATCTCTATACAAGGTTTGTTAGTTAACCTAGTAAAAGAAACTAAATTTAAAGCCGGTGAAGAAATTGAAATTGAATTAACCGTGCCTTTTTTAGAACAAGATAGAACAATACAAAAACAGAAATATATTGTTTTAGGTTATGACAGCCATGGCGCTGTTCGATTGTTAATGAATACAATTGAAAGTAAACATTTAGCTTGCAGAGCGATAAGAAAGTATATTTATCAACACATTGATACCCTTGAAGCATGCGGAAAACGCGGCAGTCGTATTTATGGTCTGCAGAAAGCGATGAGGAACGTATATGCACACAATCATTTCTCTATACCATTCTACTTAAAAGCAACTAAGCACCAACAATACATTAATGCGGCGAGCTTTAGTGGTAACTCTACACTTAAGCACCTTGTCTATAAAAATGAAAATAGTGAAGAAATTATTCTTAACTTATTGAGCAATCAAAAGTTTAGAGATTCTTGCTTATCAATTATTGCGGTACTTGCTTATAAAAAATTACCTGCTCGTGCATTTTATATTCTTGTTTTACCTAAAGATAAAAATGATAAAGAAGAGTATTCCTTTTGGTATCGTGACTTATCAGTATTGAAAAAATCGGGCCAATTGAAAGAATATACCCAGAAATTATCTAATCACGGTAAACCGGCAATTTTAAAAGTTGAATTGAAAAAAAGTGATAAAGTACAAAATATGTATTACCGTGACGAGATCAGTTATT
Organism: Colwellia sp. MB3u-55; assembly: GCF_014076785.1. Classification (NCBI taxonomy): domain Bacteria; kingdom Pseudomonadati; phylum Pseudomonadota; class Gammaproteobacteria; order Alteromonadales; family Colwelliaceae; genus Colwellia; species Colwellia sp. MB3u-55. The sequence continues at coordinate 50,250 of NZ_JACGUS010000111.1, read as the reverse complement.
TAAAAAGTCTAGATAAAGATTTAGCTGATGAACTTGAAACTCAATTAGAAAGTACTATAGGTATCGGAGAAGTGACCGATTTAACTGATATTGCTATTAAGATGATTGCTAATGCGACATAAATTACTATCGACCTATCAATTTTTATTGAATGACCAGCAGAAAAATACTAATACAACGCTTTTGAGGTTCAGCTCACTGATAAAATTAACTTACTAATGGTTAATTTTATCGATTTTTATACTTTGAAGGGCTGGTTGACTCGGGTGTAAGTTTGACGTTAAGTCACTTAAAAGGTTATGGTCTCTGCATAGCGAATAACATGCTGTAATATTTAACTAATGTGTCTTTAAATACGGGCACCTAATTAAGCCTCTGAGGTAAAAAAGTGAATATAGATAAATTAAATATCCCAACTAAATCAATAATTACGGTCACGATTGCTGTTACCCTATTTTTCAGCTCTGTTTACACCGTCAATGAAGGACATATCGGTATTGTCAAACGATTCAGTGAAGCTAAAGAGCAAGTTAACCCTGGTTTACACTTTAAAGTACCTTTTATTGATAGCGTTGAAGAGATAGAAGTTAGAACACGGAAAAATGAAGAAAAAATGGCATCAAGCACCAAAGAGCAAATGCCAGTAACTGTTATCGTTTCAGTTAACTGGACAGTAGATAAGACAGCTGCGCTTGAACTTTTTCGCCAGTACGGTGGTTTAAAGCAATTTGAAAATAGAATTCTTGATCCTCGTTTTAGATCTGCCACTAAAGATGTTATCCCACAGTATGATGCAGAGAAATTAATACAAGATAGAGCAAGTGCCATTCAAGCAATTGAAGCAAGCTTTATCGAAGAAATGAAAGACTTTCCTGTTACTGTTGACAACATTCAAATTGAAAACATTCAATTACCGGCTAAGTATTTAACTTCTATTGAAACTAAACAAACAGAAAAAAATCTGGCTGATGCGGAGAAACATAAACTAGCACGTCAAAATTTAGAAGCGCAACGTGACGTAAATACGGCAAAAGCAAAAGCAGACGGTATTAAGCTTGTTGCTATAGCAGAAGCTGAATCTATTCGAATTAAAGGCTTAGCTGAAGCTGAAGCGATTACGGCTAAAGCTAAAGCACTGGGTAACAACCCTTTAATTGTTAAACTAACAGAAGCTCAAAACTGGGATGGCAAGCTTCCAGCAACAATTTTAGGTAGTAGTAATATGCCAATATTAGATATGAGAGCAAAATAAGTCTACTGCATAATAATATAAGCCGCTTAATTGCGGTTTTTTTATCTAGGAATAATGAAATTTTGATTGTCGAACAAGATGTCAATCATCACCTTAGTTATTCTATCTCTGTCATGACTATATTATATGAGTTAAACGCCATAGAAAGTTTATGTCATGTTAATGCTCTTTGAACTACAACAAGCCTATTGTTAAAATTGTCAGTAAACTCAATGCATATAGTTTATTAGCCATTGAAACAGTATGAAAAACCAAAGGAAATTTGCTGTCTCGATTGATCTAGAATTATAGATAAAGGCGTATTAAAATAATAATTGATAAATCGGCAAGGTCATTATGGATTCATTAACACAAGCTGTCTTGGGCGGCGCGGTAGGCTATGCGGTATTAGGTAATAAAGTTGGTCCTAAAGCGGCTATTTATGGTGCCGTTTTAGGAACATTGCCTGACTTAGATGTATTCTTGCCATATAGCGGTGATGTCGAAGCTTTTACTTACCATCGAGGATTTAGCCACTCGTTATTAGTACAGTTGTTTATTAGCCCTTTAATTGCCTGGTTAATAACTAAATGCCATCAAGCTACAGCCATTTATAAGAAACACTGGTTTTTGTTGGTGTTTTTGTGTTTATCTACTCATGGGATTTTGGACAGCTTCACTGTTTACGGTACACAATTGTTGTGGCCTATTACGGAATATCCCTTTGCAGTCTCTAATTTGTTTATCATTGACCCCATTTATACCTTACCGCTGTTGTTTGCCTTTATTGTTATTTTTCTGCCCAGAGTTAAACCGGCAAGTGCTTTAAAAATCAATACTTTTGCATTAACGATAAGTACACTTTATATCTGTTGGTCTTTGGTGGTAAAGCTTTATATAGACGATAAAGTCACCACAGCGCTGAACGAACGACAGATAAAAATACATCATTATTTGAGTACACCTGCGCCTTTTTCTACGCTACTTTGGCGGGTATTGGTTATGTCTGATGGTCAATATTATGAGGGCTATGTCTCTGTGTTTGACTCAGCATCGGAGGTAAGTTTGGAAGCTTATCAATCGTCAGACTCTCTACTTACTAACCTTAAAGATGAATGGAATGTACAACGACTACAATGGTTCACGAAAGGCTTTTATTCAGTAAAACAAGAAGAGCAGTATATTGTTTTATCTGATTTACGCATGGGTGCGGAATGCAGCTATGTGTTTAATTTTATTGTTGGTGAGCAAACAAGTATGGGTATTGTTAAGAGTCATGCTGAGAAGGTAAGTGCGAGGCCTGATTTTAGTATGCTTGGTAGTGTTTGGCAGCGAATTTGGGATCCATCAGTTTCTTTGTCACCTCGTAGAGAAAACGGTGTTTGTGCTAACAGTAAAAATTTATCTTCTAAGAAAGCTTAATCAGCTGAGTACACTTTATGTGTATGGCTCGCACCTTACTTATATTAATATTGGGCTTGTTAGTGGTGATTTATAATTAAAGTGAGTAATGAATAATATTATTAAAGTTTAACAGGATAGACAGAAAATAAGGTTGAATTTTAATTAAATCAATATGTTATTGGAAAACGTTTTAGTCGTAGAGTGACTGGGTTTTATCTAACAATGAAATTTTGATTTTGTATCAGGGGAATGTTTTTTGTAGAATGAACTGATGACCAGATTTTACATTTATATCTTAAGTTGGTTATCGGAGCCGATATCTAATTGAAAGGGACAGACGACTTTCAGTAAAAACACTCTTTATACTTGAGTTGAAGTTGGTTGCGGGAGCCAGATTTGAACTGACGACCTTCGGGTTATGAGCCCGACGAGCTACCAGGCTGCTCCATCCCGCGTCCGAATGTCCTAATACCTTTTTAGGAAAGCCAATTTTTTTAATTCAAACTTAAGAATTTGCTTTTTATACTTAAGCGTAAGTTGGTTGCGTGAGCCCATATCTTTCGAAAGGGAACTGACGACTTTCAATGCAAATACTCTTTATACTTGAGTTAAGTTGGTTGCGGGAGCCAGATTTGAACTGACGACCTTCGGGTTATGAGCCCGACGAGCTACCAGACTGCTCCATCCCGCGTCCGAATGTCCTAATACCTTCTTAGGAAAGCCAAGTTGTTTTGATTCAAACTTAAGAATTAACTCTTTATACTTGAGTTAAAGTTGGTTATCGAAGCCCATATCTTTCTAAAGTGAACTGACGACCTGATTTTATACTTATATCTTAAGTTGGTTGCGGGAGCCAGATTTGAACTGACGACCTTCGGGTTATGAGCCCGACGAGCTACCAGACTGCTCCATCCCGCGTCCGAATGGTTTAAGTATTCCCATTAAAGGTTACACATAAACAAGCCATAACTGTTTTAATTCTTGTTATTAACGAATCCATTTCAAAAGCATCAGCCCTTGAAATCGATGCGTATCTTAAGGATAGTTACATCACATTGCAAGGCGTTTCTTTAACATTTTTACATCTATTAGAAAAAGGCAGTTAATTGCCCTAATTGTAGCCTAAACGGTGGTTTTATGACCTTTAAAGTCTGCTAATACGGTTATTAAAAATATTTTAAAATATATATCAGTGAATATTGGTGTTTTATGCACGTCTCTATATAAGTAGTTAGCGTCTTTGTTTATAATTAGGTGCATAAATCGGTCTGGAAAACACTCATGCAGCAATTTTTAGCATTAACATCTCCTGGTATAGAAATTTTATTAGCTCAAGAGCTAAAAGATTTAAAAGCATCACAAGTCGTGCAAAAGCCTGAAGGCGTATATTTTATGGCAACAATTGAAGAGGCCTATAAAATCTGTCTCTATTGTCGCTTATCAACGCGAATTTTATTAAAACTTGCTGAAGGTGATGCTGAAAATAAAGATAAACTTTTTGCAACCGCGCAAAGTGTTAATTGGTCTGAACAATTTTCGAGTAACCATACCTTTGCTATTGACTTTGTCGGGTCAAGTGATGAAATCAGAAATACCCAGTTTGGTGCGCTTACAATAAAAGATGCGCTAGTTGATCATTTTCGTGACCAAGGTATGGATAGACCTTCTGTTGACAAAAGCTCGCCAGACATCAGTTTTCAAGCGCGTTTGTTAAGAGAAAAGGTTGTTATCTATCTTGATTTCTCTGGTCGTAGTTTATTTAAGCGTGGCTATCGCGAGCACTCGGGTGCTGCGCCATTAAAAGAGCATCTAGCAGCGGCTATTATTACTCGTTCAGGCTGGTTAGATGATACCACTAAACCGCTTGTTGATCCTATGTGTGGTTCTGGCACGATTTTAATTGAAGCTATAATGATGGCCGCAGGTTACGCACCGGGTATCGACAGAGTAAAATGGGGATTTGATTGCTGGCTTGGTCATCAATTATACCCGTGGCAAGCACAATTAACTCAAGCTAAACAAAAATCACATCTTGGCCTTGAAGAATTAAAAGCGAAAGTTTTTGGTATTGATATTGATAGCCGAGTGATAAATACCGCACAAGTTAATGCACGTAATGCCGGTGTTCAAAAGTTTATTGAATTTTCATGTAAAGATATAAATAATTTAAATAATGGTTTTGGCCACAATGGTACTTTTTTACTCAACCCTCCTTACGGAGAGCGTATTGGTGAATTACCAGAGCTTGTTGAAAATTTTGTTTTATTAGGTCGAAAACTAAAAGCACAATTTGTGGATTGGCGTATTGCTATTTTAACAGCGAATGTTGAATTACTTTCGATGATGAAGCTAGCCAGTAACAAACGCTATAAATTTAAGAATGGTCCATTAGATTGTCAACTTGCTCTTTATAACGTCGATGAAAAACAAGCTTCAGGGCAAAATAACGATGCAGAATTTGAAGATAAAGATTCGGATTTTGGTAATCGCTTATTAAAAAATAAGAAAAATTTAAAAAGCTGGCTGAAAAAAGAAAATATTGAATGTTATCGTTTATACGATGCCGATATTCCAGAATATAATGTCGCGGTAGACGTTTATGGTGAGTATTTGGTTATTCAAGAGTATTCAGCACCTAAAATTATCGAAGAAAGTAAAGTAGCCAAACGTTTACAAGAAGTTATCTATTTTGCTCCTAAGGTACTCGGTGTTCCTACCGATAAGGTGATATTAAAAACCCGTGCCAAGCAAAAGGGCAGTGACCAATATCAACGTGTTGATCAAAGTAAACAGTCGATGATTATCAACGAACATGGTGCAAAATTAAAAATTAATTTATGGGACTACCTAGATACAGGCTTATTTTTAGATCACCGCAAAACCAGGCAAATTGTTGCACAGAAAGCTAAAAACAAATCATTGCTTAATTTATTTGCGTATACCGGTTCTGTTTCATTGCAAGCCGCACTGCATGGCGCAACTAGTATTACTACTGTTGATATGTCTAATACTTACTTGAACTGGGCACAAGAAAACTTCGCCTTAAATAAATTGTCAGGTCATAAATACCAATTTGTACAAGCTGATTGTTTAACTTGGTTAAAAGAGCATAGGGGCACTTATGATGTTGTTTTCGTTGATCCGCCAACTTTCTCAAATTCTAAGCGTATGGAAGACAGTTTTGATGTGCAAAGTGATCACGTGGCGTTAATTACTGACGCAATGAAATGTGTTGCTGAAAACGGCGAGCTTATTTTCACGAATAATAAACGAAACTTCAAAATGGACTTTGACGCTGTTGCTGCTTTAAATTTTGAGGTGAAGTCAATTTCAGCGTTAACCCGCGATAAAGATTTTCAGCGTAATAAGCACATCCATAACAGTTGGTTAATTACCCGTAAAAAAGTTACGGCTTAATGAGTGTTTTATTTCACTTATATAGCAGTGCCGGTTGCCACCTTTGTGAGCAAGCTGCAGAGTTAATTGTTGATATAATACCCGATCACCAAATTAAGGTGGTCGATATTATTGATGATGACACCAGCAGCGAAAATAATTTAGTAAATTTATACGGTGTTCATATTCCCGTATTAGAGCGCTTGAGTGATAACACACTATTATTCTGGCCTTTCGAACAATCACAAGTAGTAGAGTTGATATAAACCATGGAATTAATCCGAATAGCTCAAGGCGAATTAGCCTTCGGTGAAGACAGTATTTTAGATAAGACAGACTTAACGATAAAAACGGGTGAACGTGTCTGTTTAGTTGGTAAGAATGGCGCAGGTAAGTCTTCATTAATGAAAGTGTTAATGGGTAAACAGAACCTAGACGATGGTCAAATTTTGATGTCGAGTAACATTAAGTTAGCGATGTTAGAGCAAGATCCGCCTGAGTCATCTGAAATGAGCGTTTTTGATTATGTTGCTCAAGGTGTTGCTGAAAATGCAGAATTGATTAAGCAATATCACCATATAATTCATATTATTGGTGAAGACCCTTCAGAGAAGAATCTTAATAAATTATCGAACGTTCAACAACAACTTGACCAAGCGAATGCTTGGCAAGATGAACAACGTATCGATAAAGTATTAACCACGCTAGCGTTAGAAGCAGACAAAATGATTTGCGATCTCTCTGGTGGTTGGTTACGTAAACTGGCATTAGCGAAAGCATTAGTCAGCGAGCCTGATGTGCTATTACTTGATGAGCCTACTAACCATTTAGACATTAGTAGCGTGTTGTGGTTAGAGCAATTTTTAAAAGACTTTAAAGGCACTATTATATTCATTAGCCATGATAGAGCATTTATTCGTGGTTTAGCGACCCGTATTTTAGACTTAGACCGTGGTCAGCTCGTTAGCTACCCTGGTAACTATGATCTTTATATCGAACAAAAAGCTCACGACTTAGAAGTTGAGTCCACACAAAATGCCCTTTTTGATAAGCGTCTAGCTGAAGAAGAAGTATGGATAAGACAAGGGGTTAAGGCTCGCAGAACGCGTAACGAAGGCAGAGTTCGTTCACTTGAAAAATTACGAGTCGAACGCCAAGAACGACGTGAAGTTAAGAAACAGGGTGATATTAATATATCAACCGGTGATCGCTCAGGTAAGTTAGTCTTTGAGTGTGAAAACTTGCATATGGCGTTTGGTGATAAAACCATTTTCAATGGTTTAGATTTACTTATAACCCGTGGTGACCGTTTAGCGCTTATTGGTGCCAACGGTACGGGTAAGTCAACGTTAATCAAATTAATCATGGAACAACAACAACCCAGCTCAGGAAAGATGCGTGTTGGTGTTAATTTAGATGTGGCTTATTTTGATCAACATCGCGATGCTTTAGACTTGAGTATGACCGTTCAGGACACCGTTGCCGAAGGCAAGCAAGAAGTCACTGTTAATGGGGTAACACGCCATGTATTGGGATATTTGCAAGATTTCTTATTCAGTCCCAAACGTGCCAGAACTCCTGTACGTGCGCTTTCAGGTGGTGAAAAAAATCGCTTGTTATTAGCACGTCTATTTTTAAGACCCAGCAACTTACTTATTCTCGATGAACCAACTAATGATCTAGATATAGAAACTTTAGAATTATTAGAAGAAGTCGTTGCAAATTATGCAGGAACCGTTATTTTAGTAAGCCATGATCGCGATTTTGTTAATAATTGTGTAAATAGTTGTCTTTACTTTGATGGCAGTGGTGAAATAACAAATATTGTTGGTGGTTATGATGATGTTGATAGTTATTTAGCATACAAAGCTGAACAGCGTAAGCAGTTAGCTGAAGGTATAAAAGCCCCCGTTAATTCAGTGAATGAGAGTAAAACCGCAGTTAATGTACCGACTAAAAAAAAATTATCGTTCAAAGATAATCGTGAATTAGAAGCGCTACCTGGGCAGGTTGATGAACTTGAAGCATTAATAAATTTATTGCAAGAACAAGTCAACGACGCTAACTTTTTTGCTCAAGATAGCGATAAAACAAAAAATATATTGAACCAGCTTGAAGAAAGTGAGTCAAAACTCGAAATCGCTTTCGCAAGATGGCAAGAGCTAGATGAATTATAACAAGAAATGAGAGTTAAGTAGTATATGAACAAATTTGTAAAATCTGTATTAGTTTTAGGAATTAGCAGTGCGTTAAGTTTATCAATGGCACAGGCAGCTAAATATGAAGTTATCGATAAAGGTGGCATTGATATAGTTAAATATAGTTATGCTCAGCAAGAAAACAACCAAAATCAAATGGCTATTTCTGGCTCAGATATTTATAATTTTCCCGTTCAATTTCAGTACTTTGATACTAATGATTTTGATAGTATTGTTAGATTTGCCAATTTACAATATGAAGATGTTGATGGCTTAGTCGATATTGAAAACGAAAACGACTTAAGGTTAGGCAATCCAACCGCTAACGATTTAGCTTGGGCTGTCCTGTATTTGACTAGTCAAAACAGCAGTAGCTCAGCTAGGTTTTATCAAAAAATTGGTAATATCTTGGCTATGCGTAACTTAACAGGTAAAGCGGGTGATACTGAAAGCTTTGCTGTATTTGACCAATATTTTCCAGATACCACAACATTGACGCGTTCAACGGTTGATTATGTAAACGGTATTACTAATGATGGCTGGATTTATGGTAACGGCTCAGCTCCATATACTGCATTGCCATTTACGGGCACTGATAATAACCCAGTTGTCTATTGGGTTCGTGATTTTACCTCAAGAGCCTTTTATTCTCCTGATGCTGGCAATACCATTATTGAGTTAAAGCCACCGACTGAAGGTGACGATGTTGCTGAAAATCTTCGCTTAGGCGGTGATTCTGCTATTTTAGACATGAGTGAATCTTTATTTGCTGTCGGTTATGCCAGTACGAGTATCGATCAAGAAGCGCTTGATTTTATTTTTGATGAAACGGGTGGCTGTGCAGACCCTGCTATTTTAGCAAATGCTCCGTTCGAAATTTGTATTCAAAATGCTGTGTCGAGTATGTATAGCACTGAAGCAATAAAGTGGACGCTAAATTTGGAAGGGGCAACAAAGACCGAGACTTTAGGACACTTAGTTACGCCAAATGTTGATGATACAAGAGAATTTCTTAACTACGCACAGGCTATTAATAATGATGGCGTTGCTGTTGGTTTTGCTCATGGTTGGGTGGATGAGAACGAAACCGAACCAAGCAGAAATGAACGTCGAAATTTATATGCGGTAGTTTATAAAAATGGCCAAGTAAAAGACTTCACCGATGATCATAGTAAGTTTTTTGATTCTCGTACTTACGGTATTAATAATGCTGGTATTGCTATCGGCCACACTAAAACTGTGGTTAATGGTAATACGCGTACAAAATTCTTTCATGTAGATACCAATGATTTTGATAGTGGTATGCAAATGATAATGCCTGATGACTTTTTCAAGGGCTCATCAAGTACTGCACGTGCTATTAACGAAAATGGTATTATTGTTGGTGAGGGTGAAGTTGAAACACATAACGATCAGCAATCTCCTCGTCGTAGACATGCTTTTATGTATGAGATTGCCAGTAAGACTTTTACCGATCTTAATGACTTTTTAACTTGTGACTCTCAGTACACAATTATCGAAGCGCGTGACATTAACGATAAAAATGAAATATCTGCTTCAGCACTTGTTAAAGCACCTCGCCGTGACGCAAAAGGTGAATTGATGTTTGATTTAGATACTGGCGAGCAGCTTGTCGAAGATGTTGTTCGTGCTGTCACATTGAGACCGTTAGCGGGTGAGATAGATGACTGTTCAGCGGTTGAGGAAAAAATAGAAAGAGAAGGCGCTGGTTTAGGCTTTATCAGTTTATTCGCTCTATTAACCTTTGGCTTTACTCGACGAGTGTTGAAAAAAAGCTAACGATGAGTTTTTAAATATATGATTAGGTCTAGGTTAATTATTAACCTAGACCTTTTTTATGCAACATTGTTATTTATTTCATTTTCCTCAAGCAAAAATTATTCAAATGCATATTTATGAACAAGAAAGAGACGCCGTTTATAAAACTATCTTTTCACGTCGAGATGTTAGAAGCGATTTTATTAACAAATCAATCCCAGAAGATGTTTTAAAGCGGGTATTAACCGCTGCGCATCATGCCCCCAGTGTTGGTTTTATGCAACCGTGGGACTTTATCGTTATTAATGATAAAGAAACAAAACAAAAAATTAAGCATGGATTTGAGCAAGCAAATTCGGTCTCTAAAAAAATGTTTGCAGATAATAAACAACAAAGCTATCAAAAATTAAAAATTGAAGGGATTTTAGAAGCGCCGATAGGAATATGTGTCACATGTGATAGAGAAAGAAATGGCCCAGTTGTCTTAGGAAACCGATCATAGCTGAAATGGATTTATACAGTGCAGTTTGCGCTGTACAAAACTTATGGCTTGCCGCAAGAGCAGAAAATTTAGGCGTTGGCTGGGTAAGTATTATTGAAGATGAGAAGCTTAGAGATGCTTTGAATATTCCCGCAAAAATTGAAATTATTGCTTATTTATGCATCGGTTATGTCACACATTTTAAAAAAACCTAAATTAGAAAGTGCAGGGTGTCTGCCGAGACGTTCAGTTGATAACGCGATACACTATAATAAGTGGACACAAGAAGTAAACTAACAGATACAACGGAGCATATCATGACAGAAGAAACTATCTTTTCAAAAATAATCAGACAAGAAATACTGACACCTTTACTCTATCAAGATGAACTCGTGACAGCATTTAGAGACATAACACCACAAGCGAGTACCCATGTCCTTATTATTCCGAATAAATTAATTCCGACGATCAATGATGTCACTGACGATGACGAACTCACTCTAGGACGTATGATCACTGTCGCTAAAAAAATAGCTAAAGAAGAGGGCATTGCTGAAAATGGCTACCGCCTTATTATTAACTGTAATGAGCATGGCGGCCAAGAGGTTTATCACATTCACATGCACCTAGTCGGTGGGCAACGTTTAGGTAAAATGATCGCGCTTTAAAGCTTTGTATTTATATTGAATACAAATGAGTTGAGTCGCTGAAATGCTACGGTCAATGGTAATGCGAGAATGGCAAAGCTACTTCATAATTATTATAAGATTTTTTATTGGTTATACTGCGTGAATTGGAAAGAATTATTAGAAAATAAGAACCGACTTTTTTGGTTAGTGCATAGCACAAGTTGGTTTGGATTTGCTTTAGTGCATTATTTAGGATCATTATTACATGATCCTCGTGATATTTTTGTCGTGATAATTTTTCTCAATGCTTATGCAGGTTGGCTGTTCACTGTGCCTTTGCGCTACCTATATCGTAGAGTCTGGAATTTTAGTCCTGCAAAAATAGCCGTTGTGGTCATAGTCGCCTCTTATTTGGTTGGCGTACTTTGGCAAGTTGTTAAAAACATTAATCATTGGGAAATATACAAGCACGGTTATCGCCCTGATTTTTGGCTGTACTACACCACTAACAGTGTTTATTCATTTTTTATTATTTTGAGCTGGAGTGGTTTATACTTTGGTACAAAATATTATCAAATGCTGCAAAAAGAAAAACAAAATGTTCTAGAGGCTAACAGCGTCGCTCACCAGGCTCAGCTTAAAATGCTGCGTTATCAGCTCAATCCTCATTTTTTGTTTAATACTCTTAATGCAATCTCTACCCTTGTTTTGGTTAATGAAAATAAAATAGCCAATGGTATGGTGACTAAATTAAGTGAGTTTCTTCGCTATTCTCTTGATAAAGATCCGATGAAAAAAGTCACCTTAAATAGTGAGTTGCATGCATTAAAACTTTACCTAGATATAGAAAAAGTTAGATTCGAAGACCGATTATGTGTAGAGTTTACCGCAGCGGATGATTGTAAAGATGCCTTAGTACCCAGTATGATATTACAACCTATTGCTGAAAATTCTATTAAGTATGCTATTGCTTCTCAAGAGAGTGGCGGTACCATTAAAGTTACGGTGACCCGCTTTGCCAATGACTTATTATTAGAACTTGCCGATGATGGTCCAGGTGCTGAAATTAAAAATGGTAATATTTATCGTGAAAATGGTGTTGGCCTCGCAAACAGCCGAGAAAGATTAGCTGCATTGTACGGTAGTGATTTTTCTTTAGTTGTTGCCAATAATACGCCAAAAGGTGTTAAAGTGAGCATTAGAATGCCCTATGAACTAGAGATAAATACATGACAAAGCTTCTGTCAACAATCATAGTTGATGATGAACCTTTAGCAAGGAAAGGCCTTGCCGTAAGATTAGCGGAACATAAAGACGTTGATATTATTGCACAATGCCATAATGGTCGTGAAGCACTTGAAGCCGTGCGAGCCTATGAACCTGATTTAATGTTTCTTGATATTCAAATGCCAGGCCTCAATGGTTTTGAAGTCGTGCAAGCTATTATTGAAAGAGGATTAAAGCTACCCATTGTTATTTTTGTCACCGCCTTTGATCAATATGCCTTACAAGCCTTTGAAGTTCACGCACAAGACTACCTGTTAAAGCCTGCTGATGAAACTCGCTTAGCTGACTCTATGGACAAGGTTAGGCAGAGCCTGATCAGCTCAGAAAATGCTGCTCATAAATCTAAACTTATTCAGCTAGTCTGTGATGTTACCGGTAATGATTGTGACAAAATTTTAGCTGAGCTCGCAAATAATCAACCGGTAAGTTTATCTTCTTACTCTGATATCTTAGCTATAAAAGATGCAGGAGAAGTGAGTAGAGTCCCAGTTAAAGACATTTTATGGATTGACGCTGCGGGAGACTATATGTGTGTTCATACCCATAGCGCTACACATATATTACGTAAAACAATGAAACAGCTTGAAGAAATATTAGACCCAAAGCAATTTGTACGCATTCATCGCTCAACCATAGTCAATAAAAATTATGTTGATAAGTTTTGTAGCCAACTTAACGGCGAATATTACTTAGTGATGAGTAATGGCAAAGAATTAAAAGTGAGTCGAAGTTACAAAGAAAAAGTTAAACAAGCTGTTGGTATCCAAAGCGTCAAAATTAGTCTTTCCGATTGAATTATTTACTTGACGCCTCTCTTATTAAGCAGCGCAGGTTTTGTTTCAATCCACCTTTTCATTGAACGCTATTCCTTAAGTAGCCATGTTTTTAATGGCTTTAGTCTTTTTTGTTAACTTTATTATTGTTATTTCACTTGGCATAGTTATTCTTCAAATGTCAGAGGATAAAATTTTAGAATCCCTTTATTGACCTTGGACTTTAATGCAGTTTCCTCATAGATTTTTACTCAACAGATAATTAAAGTTCAACTGGGGTAAATAACAGTTGGCTTTTATTGCTTTATCGCTTACTTTAAATATCAGTTACTTGCCTCTTTATCGGGCGCTATATATATATCAATTAATGGAGATTTACTATGTCTACACCAGTACGAGCATCTGACACACCTTTTGCAGTCGACGTTGAAGAAGGTAAAAAATATTCTTGGTGTTCTTGTGGGGAAAGCCAAAAACAACCCTTTTGTGATGGCTCTCATAAAGGCTCAGAATTTTCGCCAGTAAGATATACCGCAACAGAGTCAAAAAAAGTATTTTTTTGTGGCTGTAAACAAACAGCATCTCAGCCGATGTGTGATGGTAGTCATAAAAAATCTTAAGCTAAAATTTTTTATCTGCGACTAGGTTAAGACAAACGCTGTTTTGTTTGACCCTAGTTTTATCAGTAACGTCGAGAAACCATTCTCTTCGTTATAATAACGTCTTGGTCAATGGCCATATCATTTGACACACCCGTTAGATTATAATATTTTGCCTATAACCTGCTTGGGTTACATTAGCCTGATGCAATTATGGTAATTTTTTCTCTAGTATATCCATCGCTTCTTTTTCTCCATGAACTAGCACTACGGGTGGTTTATTTTCAAACCCTTGATACCACTCAAGTAATCCTTATTGATCAGCATGAGCTGAAAAACCGCTAAGGTTGTGTATATTTGCTTCAACGTGTACTTTTTCTCCCCATAAATTAACGTGCTGACAACCCTCAATAAGAGCTTGGCCTAATGTTCCTCTTGCTTGAAAGCCGCCAATAATCACATGCGCATTTTGACACCAGATGTTATGTTTAAAATGGTGTTTAATTCTACCACCCGTACACATACCGCTACCCGCTATAATAGCTCCAGAGGACATTTTATTGATTTTCATTGAAGACTGAGTTGTTTCTGACATGTGCAGGTTCGGTAAATTAAATATTCCTTCATCATGATGAATACCAACAGCTTTTTTATCATAAACTCACGGTGTTTGGCGTAAACCTTAGTCGCTTTTATCCCCGTAGGACTGTAGAGCAAAATTTGCCAGTCTGCCAGTTGTCACGCCTTGAAGTGATGCTGAAATTCATAAATAAGCTCCTGGGTTCGTCCCACTGTAAAAACAGGTATAAGAATATTGCCTTTGCTGCTTTTTGCTTGAGCTATTATTTTACCCCTTTCTTGCCAGTTTAGGTGTGTTCTATCGCCATAGGTACTTTCCATGATAACAAGGTCAGCATGTTTAACGATAAAGGGATTGCGTAAAATAGCCGCGTCTTTATGGCCTAAATCACCACTAAAGACGATTTTTTACTCACTCCACCTTTGACAAGTGTTAATTCAAGAATGGCTGAGCCAATAATATGGCCGGCATCTCTAAGGGTTAGTTTGACACCATCACATATTTCTAATTCATCATCATAGGTAAGCCCTTTGAAGTACTGACATGCTGTTTTTGCTTCTGCCTTCGTATAAAGAGGTTCTATTAATGTTAACCCTTTACACTGACGTTTTTATTTTCCCAGCTCGCTTCTTTTTCGTGTATGTGGCCGGAGTCGATTAACATAATTTTACATAAATCTGCCGTGGTATTATGGGTATAAATAGAACCGTGAAAACCCTCCTTGATTAATATGGGTAATCGACCCGAGTGGTCAAGGTGTGCATGAGTGATCACCACGGCATCTAACTCACTAACATCAAAATGGAAGGGGTGATGGTTGTGTTTTTCATGGTGATGAGAACCTTGAAACATACCATATTCAATCAGTATGTTTTTGTTATTACCCTGTACCAAATAGCAAGAGCCAGTGACTTCTCTAGTGGTTCCAAAAAATTTAATGTTCATGTTAACTCCCATACCTTTTAATGTGGATAATATTGATATCTGGTTTGTTGATAAGGTTTTAATAAATAGTTAGGTTGTAAAAAGGATACTAAATCAATGAGTTCAGTCACAGTCATTACATCATTAAAGACTTTCATCTTTGATTCACCTTGAGGTGTTCTAAACTGTGGTGAATGTAAATTTGAAAATTTATGGGATGGATTAATAATAGAGGTAACCAATTCAGCATAAATGACAATTTTAGTTTTGTTACCACCCAGAGAAACTGAAAGGGTTTGCTGATTTGCAATACTATCATCCTTAACACCATCAAGTGTGTGGCAGGCTAAACATTGATATTTTAAGAAAGCTATTTTACCTGCTTTAATATTCCCTGTAGGCAGACTAAATCCTCTTGGCGAGTCAATTCCTTTACCACAACTGAACAGCGTTAATGACATAACGACAAGTAAACTCAATAGAAAGTAATTCATTATTATTCCTTAATCATTTTTAGGTTGAATTAATAGCCAGCTAGTTAACACTCTGCGCTATATGAAAAAATAGAGAATCGGTTCTTGCCCATTGATAATTTAAAAAATTTCTAATCATATCAGGGGTATTTCATTAAATAGTAGAATAAATTAACAAGATACTTTAGCAAAGGTAGAGGTAGTAGCTTCTACTAATCGATTGATTTTTAGTCTAGTTACCGTTGATAAAGAGCGCTAGTTTATCTGTATCAAGGTTAATACAGATCAATCAGCTTGTTGTTAGTTATGATCTCATTGATGAGTAGATAGCCAAATTTTGGCGTTGTTTATCATAGCTTAAGCAATGCAATTTATGACTTTAGATCACTTCATTAAACAATGTGTGGCAACGCACAGACACTTTGTTGATATCAATTTATGATGAGTTATGGATATACATGCACTTTATCGATAGGGAAATTATTAAAATTTTTCCATCTTTTTTTAATGATTAAAATATGCAATTATTTTAATAAAATACTGCAGCTCATTGCCTGTTAACATTATAGTTTTTTAGCCAGTGTAGATGCACACAGGAGCAACAAATGAAACGTATTTATTTTCTAGCCCCCGATGTTAAGGTTACATGTGAATTGGTAAACCTGTTTCGCGCTGATGGCATTAGCGATAGTCAAATGCATCTAATAGCAAACGATAAAATCGATTTAAGCGATCTCCCCAAAGCGGATGCATTGGATGATTCCGACTTGTACCCAGCGATCAAACGGGGTGTTATAGCTGGTGGGACAACTGGATTATTGGCAGGCCTGGCGGTTATAACCCTTCCGGCTACGGGTTTAGCCCTTGGTGGTGCAGCTATTTTAGGCTTTACCGTCGCAGGTGCGAGTTTTGGTGCTTGGGTCTCAGGTATGGTAGGCGCTGGTTTAAGTGATCAGGAGAAGGTTGCATGCGAAACTGCAATTAGTAATGGCGAAGTGCTGATGATGTTGGATGTTCCAGCTGATCACCAGATTGAGGTATATCACAATAAAGTAGCCAGTGTTTGTCCGCTGGTTGAGATTCGTCAAACAGAAATTACTGTACCACCGCTTTAGCCCTCCTTTTAAATAGAGACATTACCTGCACAAGTGCGTCAGTAATTATCTACTACTGGCCACATCAAGGGTTAACGTAAGCACTTATAAAAAATAAAAAATCACCATTTGAATTTCCTCAGATTCAATGGAAAGTTATCTAATAAATCTAGCCTGTGAAAACGTTATTTCAACACTCAACTTCAATCAAAATTCATTATTTGTGATGATGTTCTATCTATCACAGGCTGTATTGACTGAAATAATTTATGACGACTACGTGTGGTATCGAACAGAAAACTAATATTATTTATCGTAGAATTATCTGATGAGCCTGAGTCGGAAATTACAAAGTGTGTCTATCCAAAAACAAATAATATAATACGATTATTTAATTAAAGTTATATAATACAGTTTGATAGGATGGGCAGTTATTAATTATAAAGTTAAAACCTATTTTTCGAAAGTTAGTTAATAAATAGAGGAGCCTATGACGCCAGATAATAACAACGCTAAAAAGCCCAAATCAGAGCTACCTGATCTAAGCAAAGTAGTCTGTAAATTTTTTCAAAAGTATCAAGCATTACTGCCAACGAGTAGTGGCAAAAAACCTGGATGGATTATCCTTGCAGTTATATTGCTCACTGGTGGTATTTATACCGCGGTATACACAGTTCCTAGCGATTCTGTAGCTGTTGTACTGAGATTTGGTAAGTTTGAAGCTATTTTCCCTGCGGGTTTACATTTCAAATTACCTTTAGGTATAGAGCAAGTGAACATAGTGCCAACAAAGCGGCAGTTGAAGCAAGAGTTTGGCTTTTCAACGCCTGGTGCTAAAGACCCTGACCAAAATATCTCCATAAACAACTCGTTCAATGATTCTTTAAAGAATATAGGCCGTAGTGCTCGTGAGCGTGACTTAGCCATAGCAAGTAATCAAGTGGGAGAAACGCAAATGGTGACGGGAGATTTGAATACAGCACTGGTGGAATGGGTCATTCAGTATCGAATTGCTGATCCCAAAAATTACTTATTTGAAGTACGTGATCCAGCAGGTACGTTACGCTATGTTTCTGAATCAGTAATGCGTGAAGTGGTAGGTGATAGAACCGTTGACGAAGTGATCACTATTGGCCGTCAAGAAATTGAAGTTGAAGCACTTAAAAAAATGCAGGCTTTGGCAACTAAATATGTAATGGGCATCAGTATTGACCAAGTTCAATTAAAGAATATTAATCCGCCGAAGCCCGTTCAAGCCTCGTTTAATGAGGTAAATCAGGCTCAACAAGAAAAGGAAAAGCTGATTAATGAAGCGCGCCGAGATTACAATCGTATTATCCCATTGGCAGAAGGCGAGCGAGATCAACGTATTCGCGAAGCAGATGGCTATAGAATAAAACGAATTAATGAAGCAGAAGGTGATGTATTACGTTTTAATGCACTATATGACCAATTTAAGTTGGCGCCAGAGGTAACGCGCAGGCGCATTTACGTGGAGACCATGCAAAAAGTAATGCCAACCATAAGCAACAAAATTATCATTGATAGTGGCACAATAGATGTTTTACCTTTGCTTGATTTAACATCTATTGAAGGGAGAAAACCATGAAACGTTATTTAAGCTTATTCACGAGTATTTTGCTATTCGTTATTATTACCTTACTTTATGGCGCCTTTTACACCGTAAATGAAGTTGAACAAGTCATTATTACCCAATTTGGTCGTCCCGTTGGTGAGCCGGTTGTTGATGCAGGTATTAAGTTTAAATTACCTTATATACAACAGGTTAATTCGATTGATAAACGTGTATTGGAATGGGAAGGTACACCTTCAGATATGCCGACAAAGGACAAGTTATATATTTCTGTTAGCTTATATGCGCGTTGGCAGATAACCGACCCATTGCCGTATTTTTTACGTCTGGGGGATGAACGTAGTGCGCAGTCGAGATTAGATGATATTTTTGGTAGTGAGACACGAAACGCGGTAGCAACACATAAACTAATTGAAATTATTCGGACCACTAAAGGCCGTCAACCTCTGCGTGACCCATTGTTAACTGATGCAGAAAAAGCATTAGATATGGGCAGTTTAGTGCCGATCCATAAAGGTAGGAAACTTGTCGAACAAGACATATTTAACGCTGCGGCAGAAAAGGTTAAGGTGTTTGGTATCGAACTATTAGATATTCGTTTTAAGCGCATTAATTATAATGAAAGTGTACGACCAAAAATTTATGAGCGCATGATCAGTGAACGTCGCCAAATTGCCGAAAGGTTTCTATCTGAAGGAAAAGGTGAAGCAGCTAGGATATTAGGCAACCGCGAACGCGATTTAAATAAAATTCAATCAGAAGCTTATCGTCAAGTTGTAGAAATTCGCGGTAAAGCCGATGCTAAAGCCGCTGGAATTTATTCTACAGCACACAGCCAAAGTCAAGAATCTATTGAATTTTATGCTTTTACACGAACCTTGCAAGCCTATGAACTTGCTATTGGCGAAGATACGACATTAGTACTGTCGACTAACAGTGACTTATTTAAATATTTACACAATGCCACCCCACCAAAAAATATCATCGAAAAGTAAACGATACATTGATATGTTAAATAGCATCAATACAAATAAGTCTATATAAAAAACTGCTTTACTGGTACTCCTAATTTGCATCGTTAGATGCTAGGAGTAGCGGTGACTATCATAACGAATAATTAACGGAGTGTTATCATGGGATCTCATCATACCAATCAAAATAAACACGCTACCGTGAACTTCTCTGCTTTGAAAACTGCAATAGGAAATGGCGAAGCGTTATTAATAAAAAACTTACTAGCAAATCAATCCATGCAAGATCTTGAAAAAAACACCTCATTAATTTAGCCTATATAAACAAAAACCCCTTTATCATCAAGCTACTCGAAGGTATTCCTGTTAAGGAATAGGCCATTAGTATCGTTAATATTGACTAGGATTCAGGCATTTACATTTAAAATCTACAGTTGAATGTTAACCTCTACAACAATGAATAATAAACAGGTCAACAATATGACCTGTTTATGCATTATTCTAAAAATTTACCCTTCAAAATTAATTAAGAAGGGTAACAAAATTAGTCTGTCGATGCTAAATTTCGTAGTACATAATGTAATATGCCACCATGTTGGTAGTATTTGAATTCGTTGGGTGTATCAATACGAATTTTTACTTCAAAGGAACGTTCATTACCCTCTTCAGTTTGAACGGATATTGTCACCGTTTTCTGCCCAATACTCACGGCAGGAATACTGAATTGCTCTTCACCTGTTAGCTTTAGTGACTCGGCATTATCATCTGGCATAAATTGCAATGGTAATATCCCCATGCCGACTAAATTAGAGCGATGAATACGTTCGTAACTCTGTGCAATAACCGCTTTAACGCCCAATAAAGCTGGCCCTTTGGCGGCCCAATCACGAGAACTGCCCGTACCATACTCTTTTCCAGCTAAGACAATTGAAGCAATGTTTTGTTGTTGATATTGCATCGCCGCATCAAAAACACTCATTTTTTCACCTGATGGCATCAGTGTCGTCCAACAGCCCTCAGTGCCGGGTGCTAATAAATTACGTAAACGAACATTGGCAAAAGTACCGCGCATCATCACTTCATGATTACCGCGTCTAGAGCCATAAGAATTAAAGTCTTTGGGTGAGACGCCTTCACTTTGTAAATACTCAGCCGCGGGGCTATCTAGCGCAATCGAACCGGCAGGAGATATATGGTCAGTAGTGACACTATCACCCAGTTTTAATAAACATCGAGCATTTTTAATTGGGTTAATAGTTGGTATTTTTGCGCTAATATTATTAAAAAATGGTGGCAATTTAACGTAGGTAGAAGCTGGCCAATCATATTTTTGGCTTTGTACTATATCCAGCGCTTGCCAGTCTTTATTACCGCTATACACATCTTCATATCGGGAAATAAACATTGAACTGTCGATAACTTTTTCGATAACTTGTTTAATTTCCTGACTATCTGGCCAGATGTCATGTAAATAAACCGGTTTACCTGTAGGGTCATCACCTAGTGAGCCCGTGGTAATATCTATCTTCATATTACCCGCTAAAGCATAAGCAACGACCAAAGGAGGAGAGGCTAAATAATTAGCTTGGACTTCTGGGTGAATACGACCTTCAAAGTTACGATTACCCGATAAAACAGAGGTAACAGATAAATCACCTTGATGAATAGCGTCGCTAATTTCGGTAGGTAAAGGGCCGGAGTTACCAATACAGGTAGTACAACCGTATCCGACTAACTGAAAACCAAGGGCATCTAAATCTTCATTTAAGCCAGATTTAAGCAGATAATCAGTGACCACTTGTGAACCAGGTGCAAAACTGGTTTTTACCCAAGGTTTAACCGTTAATCTTCGCAGCCGGGCATTTCTGGCTAATAGTCCAGCGGCAATTAATACCGATGGATTTGAGGTGTTAGTGCAACTGGTAATTGCCGCTATAACGACGGATCCGTGTTTTAATACAAAGTCTTCATCAGCATACTGACAGGGAACGCCTGAATCTTCATTACTAGCAGGTAATAGCACTGAAGGTTGTCCGCCTTCACTTTCAAAGCCACTTTCACTATCGCTCGAGACTGCTTGTTTTATACCGTGTTGTAAAGCTAACCAGTCACGATACGCCAGACCGGCACGGTCCAGTGAAATTCTGTCTTGAGGACGTTTAGGACCAGCAATAGAAGGCACTACTTCATCTAGTTTTAATGATAATCGGCTATGATAAACAGCATGCTGTTGAGACTGCGTTCCCCACATATCCATCGTTTTTAAATAGGACTCTACGCGTTCAATGTGGTCACTGTCACGCCCGGTTAATTGCAGATAATCGGTAGTTTGATGATCGATGGGGAAAATTCCACACGTTGCCCCATATTCTGGCGCCATATTGGCTATGGTTGCTCGGTCAGCCAAGGTCAGTTCATTCACCCCAGTACCAAAGAACTCGACAAACTTACCTACTACACCTGCAGCACGTAATTGTTCGGTTACCGTTAAGACTAAGTCAGTCGCTGTAGTTCCTGCAGGTAATTTTCCCGTTAATTCAAAACCAACAATTTCAGGTATTAACATGGTCACCGGTTGTCCCAACATCGCCGCTTCAGCTTCGATACCGCCGACTCCCCAACCTAACACACCTAAGCCATTAATCATGGTGGTATGTGAATCGGTACCAACCAAGGTATCTGGGTAAAGTAAATTATTCTCGTCGGGCTTTTTGAATACTACGCGGGCTAAATATTCGAGATTTACCTGATGTACAATACCACGGCCCGGTGGTACCACTTTAAAATTATCAAAACTTTGCTGACCCCAGCGTAAAAACTGATAGCGTTCACGATTACGCTGAAACTCAATTGCGGTGTTTTTTTCCATCGCATCAGCTTGACCAAACACATCGACCATAACTGAATGGTCGATGACCAATTCGACTGGATTTAATGGGTTTATTTTTTCGGCTTTTCCACCCATTTTTACTATCGCATCTCGCATAGCCGCTAAATCAACTACGGCGGGTACCCCAGTAAAGTCTTGCAAAATTACGCGAGCAGGTACAAAGGCAATTTCAGTATCCTGCCAGTTGTCTACATCCCAATTGGCTAAGGTTTCAATATCCCCTTGTTGGACAAAATCACTATCTGCATGTCGTAATAAGTTTTCTAAAAGGATTTTAGCGGCAAAAGGCAAACGTGAAAGGTCATACTTATCCGCTAAACCATCAAAACTGTGGTAGTGGCAAATTTCACCATTAATTTCAAGTTGCTTTAAACGTTGTATAGAGTTGGCCATTGTCGTTATCTCTATTAAAAGTATTAATCTGATTGGTATACGCATAATGATAAACGTAGTTAATATACCCTAGCATACATGGACGAAAACATAATGTGGCAGCCAAAATAAAGGGCTGGTAACATGTATAGTTATATAACAATCAGTAGGGTGTTTATTACAAATGAGACTCGAGTCAAATAATTTATCATGATAGGTCGATTTAATAAGACAGGATAAATTAGTGATACGACCCTCGATGAACACCTGTTATGGAAAGGTAAGTCTTGCTGCAACCGATAGATAATTAACGACATTATATTAATTGCCGACTTAATTGATTGGCTCGATCACAGCAGGTTCGTTACCATCATAATATTCAAAGCAATATATTTATTGCTTAAATCAATGCTTATTGCTCTTTATAACGCACTGCCAATACATCACATTTTGCGCCGTGTAAAATGGCATTTGCGGTAGAGCCTAATAATAAACGTAAACCATGGACGCCATGGCTACCTGTTATAATTAAATCGACATTTTCGTGCTCTGCGAAAGCTAATATTTCTTCGCTAATATATCCGACCGATATACACAAGTGTTGTTCGGTGATATTCAGCCTTTTAGCTAATGGTTGAAGTATTTCTTTGGCTTGTTCTTTTAGTTTTTCTGTATTACCAAAACTGCCAACTGGGTCTGGACTCGGAACAACACCAAGTGCTCCACCATAATTAGGTATCGGCTCTACCACATGAATAATACTGAGTTTAGCATCGGTGAACTGTTGTAATTGAGCGACTTTATCTTCAATATAGTTTTTTGAATCATGAAGTTCTGTGGCAAATAAAATATGTTTATACATAACGTTTTCCTCTATTAAATCATAAGGGTCTTATTGGTGGCTGGCAAAGCATTAACTTGTTGTTTTACCTGTTTTAAAGGGTGCTACTTCTTTTACTGAAGTAAAACTTTTATGGTCTTGTCCATTCCACTAATGAATAAAATTTTATAACGCTAAGCTCTAAACACTACCTTGTACTTTACGTAAAGATATATCTGTACGCTGTCACACATAACCTAATAATTATCGTACTATTTTTCATGCGAAAGCCACTAGAACAGCAGGCTATTTCTTCGTTAGACTTTACCGTAGTGGAAAGTTTAAGTTTTTGTCTTTAAATGTTATTGTTGTTTGCTATGTTGTTATCTGAATGTAAGCGCTTCTACTTCGGGTGGTCTAAATGTTGATTAGTGCGATATATACTTTTATTACCTAAAATAAAAATGATCATCTAAAAAGAGTGTTGTGTACGGTATCGAACCGAACAGCGAAATTTTTTTTGTTAAGATATAATATTATTTAGTAGCTTGATTTAATTCTTAAGAAGGGACGCACACGATGCAAAAAATAATCGACATTCAAATTTCCCCCTTACAAAATCACTTATTAGCTGTTTTGCCTGATGAAGTAAAAGAACGACTCTTTCCTTTTGTTGAATTAGTAAAGCTAGAGTTAGGCGAGGTGATGTACGAAGCTGGTGATAAGCTCGCTAATGTATACTTTCCCGTTGACTCTATTGTTTCTTTATTATACGTAATGGAGAGTGGCGCTTCGGCAGAAATTTCTGTGGTAGGTAACGAAGGCGTTGTTGGTATTGCGTTGTTTATGGGCGGAGAAAGTACGTCCAGCCGAGCTGTGGTTCAAAGTGCAGGTTATGCTTATCGGCTTAAAGGAAAACGCTTAACCCAAGAGTTCCATCGTCATGGAAAATTGTTAGGTGTAATGCTTCGTTATACCCAATCCCTTATTACTCAAATGTCACAGACTGCAGTATGTAATCGCCACCATACGATTGATCAGCAATTATGCCGTTTTCTTTTACTGTCGCTTGACCGTTTACCCGATAATACCCTAGTGATGACTCAGGAACTTATTGGTAATATGTTAGGGGTTCGCCGAGAAGGGGTGACAGAAGCTGCGGGAAAACTGCAGAAGTTGGGTGTCATTGATTATCATCGCGGTCATATTACCGTGTTAAATAGGCAGAAACTTGAAAGCTTAAGTTGTGAATGCTACGCGGTTGTAAAAAAAGAAACCGACCGATTGCTCCCTCATGAAAACGAAAAAGTTTATTATCACTCAAAAAACGTTATTAATCTTTAATTAACGGTATTTATCCTAGTGAGTAAGACTGTCTTTTATCTTCATAAGCATATGATTATTAATGTTTTTTAATTGATTTGTAATGTTCAGTACAATAATAGCTATTGCGCTAAATAAGGCTGTCACGCCATTGACTTTTATCAAAAATTTTCCTGCAATATCCGCATCAAAACGTTAAGACTTTAGCGCTGGCATTGAAGAAAACCTCGCGACATCTCGCGACATTATAGACACCGCTATTGCTTAGTGAACTAATCATTTTAAATATGTAAGTTATAAAGTCATATAAGTAAGTAATGTTTGCCAGCGCACAGATCCTCTATTTTATAACGCTTACACTTGACTATTGCTGCTATAAATTAAATTTTAATTATTTAAGGCAATATTATTTTTCTGTATCAGAGAGCAAACATATGCGATCAAAAGAAAAGCAAGAAGTCACCAATGAGTTGTTAGATGGGCTACCAAATAAACTCAGAAAAACTATTCTAGCGCAATGCGAGCAGGTTCATTTAACCTCCGGTGATATATTGCATGAGCGTGGGCAAGGCATTGAGTACATATTTTATCCTTTAACAGGGTATATTTCACTGGTCACTACAGGTACGAGACACCCACCGCTTGAATTGTGTATTATTGGTAATGAAGGTATGTTGGGTATTTCCAATATTTCAGGGGTACAATCGGCTCCTGATAGAGCTGTTGTTCAGGGGTCTGGAACGGCGCTGCGCTTATCTGTTAAGCAATTTCAGTATCAACTGAAAAACTTTCCATTACTGTTAAAAAGATTGAATGATTACCTTTATATTTTGTTTGTGCAAGGTTCTCAATCATTAGTCTGCATGCGATTTCATCCCATAGCATCTCGTCTTGCTCGTTGGTTACTCATGACTGATGATAGGGCACATTCTACTCATTTAAATCTAACACATCAATTTCTTGCTGATATGCTTGGCGTTCGAAGAAGCGGTATAACAGTAGCCGCTTGCTTATTAAAAGATAAAAAGTTAATTAGCTATACACGAGGTACCATTCAGATACTTAATCGTAAGGGCTTAGAGCGGGAAGCTTGTGAGTGTTATCAGCTGATGAAAGGTAATTATACCCATAGGTTAAACTAGACCACTTTAGCTATTCGTTTGTTTTAAATAATCGTTAATAAAGACTTTTTTTATAACCTCAAACAGTATTTTACACTATTTTTAGTCTGTTAATCAGCGCTAAGACCACTTTAAAAACCCTCTGTTTCAACTTACCAGCATTAGTTTTAAGCCGTTTAGGTAAAAGCCATTTTTTAGACAGTACGCTAACGTACAGAGCCTTCCCCCTTGTCATCGTATAATATTTTTAGATTTAGCTTAATAAATCAAATCTAACTGTTTTTATGTTAACTGTCTTAGCCGTCTCTAAAAACAGATCACCGTTGAATACATTTAATCGGAGAAAATTAGCATGCAAAGTGAAAAGCATTTACAGAGAGAGATCTCACATATTCAAAAGCTCATTAATATAGGTGATGTAGCAATGCTCGTTTCTAGGTCTGCTGATGGAGTAATGAAAAGTCGACCGATGGAAACCGTTGAAGTTAGTGCTGAAGGAGAACTCTTCTTTTTTACAACGCTATCTTCAGAGTTGATTGGTGAATTGACTGAAAACAGCTTCGTCAATCTTAGTTTTATCAAAGAAGATAACCATTTTATTTCGGTATCTGGGATCACTCAGGTAATTAAAAGTAAAGCTATGTTGATTAAATTATGGGAGTCACGTTATGAAACATGGATTCAAGATGGATTGGATAACCCAGACATTGCTTTATTGAAAGTGAGTTTAGTGCGAGCAGAGCATTGGAAACATAACACGATGTTAAGCAGCATCAGACAACTATTTACTCCGGGAGTTTCAGCAGTAAATAATGTTCATGAATCAATTGAGCCTGATGAAAGTCGTTAATAGTGAGTAAATATAATAGTTAAATTCATAACGCTATGAGCGTTGTGCTTTATTAAAGTAAATATCGATGAACTTATTTGAAATTGAAAGGGGAATACATGTCTACAATCAAAAAACGTAAAGTTGTCGACCACATTGTAGAGACACTTTACAAATATGGTGTCCGCCATGTCTTTGGTATTCCAGGTGATGCGATTAATGATTTGATGGATGCTATACGCCGCAATGGAAAGATAGAATTCATCCAGGTCCGTCATGAAGAAAGTGGGGCGTTTGCCGCATCAGCCCAAGCAAAATTAACCGGAAAGCTTGCCGTTTGTGTCGGTACTGCTGGAGGTGGAGCCATACATTTACTCAATGGGTTGTACGACGCTAAGCTCGACCATGCTCCTGTCCTAGCGATAACGGGGCAGTTACCGCGTTCTGAAATAGGTAATAACTCACATCAAGAAATCAATTCATCCGCTCTTTTTTCTGATGTCGCTGTGTTTAATCAAACCTTGTTTGCTGCTGATCGTGTCCCTGAGATCATCCAGCAAGCGTGTAATAGTGCGATTACTGAAAGTGGAGTTGCTCATATTGCCCTACCTGTAGATGTAGCCACGGAGCAAATAGAAGCAGGTATTACTTGTCATCCAATCGCGGGCACTGAAACGGGTAGTACAAAACCTTTAGCATCAGCATTAAACAATACACTTAGCCTAATTGAGCAAGCTAATAAAATTGTAGTTCTTGCGGGTGTAGGGGCTATTCCAGCGCGTCAACAGCTACTTACTTTGTTGAAAAAATGCAATGCACCACTTATTAGAACATTAAAAGCAAAAGTATTACTGCCAGATGAGCATGAATATTCCTTAGGAGGACTTGGCTTACTTGGTACGGGACCATCAATTGAGGCAATAAATAATTGTGATTTACTTATTATGCTCGGTACTGATTTTCCCTACAAAGAATATTACCCTGGAAAAGCCAAAGTCATTCAAGTGGACAAGGATATTCGACACATAGGTCGACGTTGCCCTGTCGATGTATCGATAGTTGGAGAGGTAAGTGGCGTGCTAGAGCAATTAATTATTGATTTACCCCAAAAAGATGACAAAAATTTTCTTGATGAATGTCGTCACCAGAAAATAAAATGGTCAAGAGAACAAGGCGAAAAAGAAAGCTCGCAAGTAGCGCCAATAAAACCTCAGTTTCTAGCACGAACAATCGGCGAACTTGCCAATAAAGATGCTATTTTTCTTTGTGATACTGGCACGGTGACTGCTTGGGCTGCACGTCATTTACCCGTAACTGAACACCAACTATTTACCCTTTCAGGTAACTTGGCCACGATGGCCTTTAGCATGGCTGGCGCGATAGGCGCACAATTAAAATTTCCTGATCGCCAGATAATAGTACTTATCGGGGATGGTGGTTTTAGTATGTTAATGCAAGAATTTATTACCGTGGTCAATCGGAAATTACCGATAAAGGTTATTATTTTTAACAATGCCAAATTGGGACTAATTCAACTGGAACAAGAAAGCAGCGGTTACCCCAATTATAAAACGGCATTAAAAAATCCAGATTTTGCTGAATTTGCTCGATTATGTGGTGGTGAGGGTTGGAGTGTAGAACGCCCTGAAATGCTAGTCGACGCATTGAAAGAGGCATTTACTCGTACTGAGGCCTGTGTGCTTGATGTCCATGTCGATCCAAATGAATTGGTTATGCCGCCCAAACTTGAACTGTCACAAGCCGTAAATTATTCGATTGCTAAAGCTAAAGAGTTTTTAAATTAAAAGGACAGACTTTGTTACGTATCTTGTCGGCGATGATTGACAAAGAGCTAACAAAGCATTCGTAGCATAAATTAAATTGTAATCACTTAAGTGATTATAAAAGACTATTTAATAATTTTTTAAGGATAACTATATGCTTTTCAATGGTTCGTTTAATACAGACTGTCCTTTTCGTCAGAAAATTCGTGAGTTTTACCGTATCGATGAAAAAATCGCGGTAGATCATATCTTACCATTGGCAGAAGTAAATGTTGGAGCCAGAAGTCGAGCGTGGGAAAGAGCGCGTAAAATGGCTGTTCAAATTCGTAAAGTCGAGTCAGGTAATGGTGCAATAGACGCCTTATTAAAAGAATACACACTCTCAAGTGAAGAAGGTGTGGTTTTAATGTGTTTGGCCGAAGCCTTGTTACGAGTACCAGACAAACATACTCAAGATGCTTTAATTCGTGACAAAATTTCTCAAGGGCAATGGAACAGTCATTTAGGCAGCAGTGAATCATTGTTCGTTAATGCCTCTTCATGGGGCTTGTTAATTACCGGCACTATGGTGAATTATGCCGATAAACGCAAAAAGGAAAGCTTTGGGTTATTGAAAAAGATTGTCGGTCGTTTAGGTGAACCAGTTATTCGTAAATCAATGAACTACGCCATGAAAATTATGGGTAAGCAGTTTGTGATGGGCGAAACAATCATTGCCGCAACTGAGCGTGCTGCCGATAAAGAGCAGCAAGGCTATGTCTATTCATTTGACATGCTCGGTGAAGGTGCCCGTACGATGAATGATGCTGATAAGTATTTTAAAGCTTATCAAGAGGCAATAGACGCGATTGGGAATGTAGCGCGTGCTACGGATAAAAATGATCCTCGTAAAGTTCCGGGTATTTCAGTGAAGCTTTCTGCTATTCATCCTCGTTATGAATTTAACCACAAAGAACGCGTTATGGCTGAAGTTGTGCCAAAACTTAAGGCGCTTTGTTTACAAGCTAAAAGCTACAATATTGGTTTAACCGTTGATGCCGAAGAGTCTGAACGCTTAGATATATCACTTGATATTATTGAAGCGGTTTTTAGTGATAGTGATTTAGCAAATTGGACTGGCTTTGGTATGGCATTACAAGCTTATCAAAAGCGGGCTATCTTTGTCGTTGATTGGTTACGTGAATTAACGGTGCGAGTTGACCGAAAAATGATGGTCCGCTTAGTAAAAGGCGCTTATTGGGATACTGAAATTAAAAATGCTCAAAAAGATGGCCATCAGCATTTCACTGTATTTACGCGAAAATCTTCTACTGATGTTTCTTTCCGCGCTTGTGCAAAGAAATTATTAGCCTACAGAGATACCATTTATCCACAGTTTGCTACGCATAATGCATACACTGTTGCCGCCATTCTTGAACTCGTTGATGGCAATAAAGAGGGGTTTGAATTTCAATGTTTACATGGCATGGGGAACTCTTTGTATGATCAAATAGTTTCTAGTGAAAATATTCAATGTCGCATCTACGCCCCAGTTGGTCATCATGAAGAGCTATTAGCTTATTTAGTGCGGCGTTTGCTAGAAAATGGAGCTAACTCTTCATTTGTTAATGCCATTGTTGATGAGACTCAACCGGTTGAATCTTTACTGAGAGATCCCGTTGAAAAAACGCAGCGTTTAAAAGATAAATATAACAACAAAATCACCAAACCCATAGCCTTATACCATGATGAAAAAGGTCTTGGTCGTGATAATTCTAAAGGCGTCGATTTAGCTGATATTAATACAATCACACCCTTAAAGTCGTTTTTAGATAGCTGGTTTACTGATCATCTACTCTCTGAAAGTAACGTTCCAGAAGGCGCTGTAGCCGTTAAAAATCCTGCCAACCAAACTGAAATAATAGGCTTTTATCTTCATCACAACGAAGATGAAATGCTGGCAATGATAACGTTGGCTAAAACAGCATTTTCATCATGGTCACAAACACCAGTATCTGAACGCGCAGCGTTATTGTGCCGCGTTGCCGATATTCTTGAACATCATATGGACGAGCTTATCGCCTTATGTATTAAAGAAGCGGGTAAAACAGCTCAAGATGGCATCGATGAAGTACGTGAAGCGGTTGATTTTTGTCGTTATTACGCTGAAAAAGCTATTATTCTTGCAGAAGACGAACGTTTCGAAGCTCGTGGTGTAGTGCTCTGTATCAGCCCATGGAATTTCCCATTAGCGATATTTTTAGGGCAGATCGCTGCAGCCATTGTTACGGGTAATACTGTATTGGCAAAACCCGCTGAACAAACCAGTTTGATTGCACTGCGCACCATTGAACTGATGAAATCTGTTGGACTACCTGAAGGCGTTGTGCAAGAGGTTATTGCCCGTGGTAGTAAAGTGGGTAGTGTGATTATTACAGATGATCGTATTAAAACCGTTATTTTTACTGGCTCTAGTGACACAGCGACAATAATTTCGCAAACCTTGGCTGTTAGAGGTGGCGATCAGGTGCCTTTTATCGCTGAAACGGGTGGACAAAATTGTATGATAGTTGACTCAACTGCCTTGCCTGAGCAAGTTGTTGACGATGTTATTTCTTCAGGATTTCAATCGGCAGGTCAACGCTGTTCTGCGCTTAGGGTATTATTTTTACAAGAAGATATTGCTGATAATGTGATTTTAATGCTTAAAGGCGCCTTAGCAGAATTACATGTCGGTAATCCAGCGTACTTAAGCACTGACGTAGGGCCCGTTATAGATAAAAAAGCACTCGGCGTTTTAAATGCACACAGCGATTATATGAAAACACATGGTCAGTTATTATATCAATGTGAAATATCTGCCGAGGTAGAGAATAATGAGCATTTCTTTTTTGCCCCGCGTCTTTATGAAATTGAAGATATTAGTGTGTTAGAAAAAGAAGTCTTTGGTCCTTGTGTGCACATTGTACGTTTTAAAGGTAAAGAGATAGAAGGGGTTATCGATAAAATTAATGGTACAGGTTTTGGTTTAACCATGGGTATTCATACGCGTATAGAACACCGTGCCTTTGATTTAGCTAAGCGGTCACGTGCCGGTAATGTTTATATCAACCGTAATATCATTGGCGCCATTGTTGGTGTCCAACCTTTTGGTGGTCGAGGTCTTTCGGGGACGGGGCCAAAAGCAGGGGGTCCCAATTATTTAACGCGCTTAGTGAAAGAAAAATCTACCCCTGATGCGGCGAAACTTAATATATCGCCATCACAAGAGACAGTGTTAGAGGGAGATGAAAAAGCTGAAAAAGAGGCGGTTTTACTTATGGATAAGGCCGATGTTGCGCAAAAATGCTGGCGTTTAACAGAGTTAAATACGCGTATTTCTTGCGTGCGTCAATTGTTAGCCAAAATTGCTGATGTTGATATTGTTGATGATTTATTTGATGACCTAAATCTTACGTTAACAGCGGCTCGTGAACAATTAATACGTATTGAAAAGCACCTGAAAAAACCACTAACTCTGCCTGGGCCAACAGGTGAGTCTAATATGTTGTATTTAGAAAACCGCGGTAATATTATTTGTTTTGCGGATAAAAATGTCAGCTTTCAGTTTTTGTTGATGTCTATTATAACGGCGTTGGCAACGGGTAATACGGTTATTACGGTTGTCTCTGATTTATTTTATCAGGAAGCTTTAGCCTTTAGAGATAAGTTTGTTGCAACAGGCGAAGATGAAAATGTTTTTCAAGTTGCCAAGTTATGTCATTTATCAGCGCTGTTAGCGCATCCTGCTTTGTCAGGTGTTGTTGTTGATAGTCATTGCGACCGAAAACATTATATCAGTGAGAAGTTAGCGGAACGTCAAGGCGCAATATTACCGGTGATCAGTTCTGAATATTTGGATAATTTAATTCAGCGTTTATTAACAGAAAAATCAGTTAGCATTGATACTACCGCTGCTGGTGGTAACACATCGCTTATGACTTTAGAGGAAGAATATTAGTTAATAACCCATTGTTAGCCGTTAGATATTGTTATAAATCTACAATAACTATCGGCAGGCAACCTAAAGCCAATAGAGTTATTCACCGTATACTCATCAGCCAAACGTTTTTTGGTTCGATATCGCACAGAGCCTAAATCGATAAAGTCGTACACTATGTTTTTGGTGGAGCGGTAAAAATCGCCTCCCTATACTGATTTTTTTAATGAAAAAAGGAAAAGTAATTATGAGCATCATTGATATTGGTATTGATGAAAAAGATAGAAGTAAAATCGCTGAAGGATTAAAAAAATTACTAGCAGACTCTTATACGCTTTATTTACAAACACATAACTTTCACTGGAATGTTACGGGGTTGAGGTTTAGAGAGTTACACTTAATGTTTGAGGATCAATATACAGAATTGGCAATTGCTGTAGACGACATTGCTGAACGTATTAGAACGCTTGATGTTGCCGCGCCAGGCACTTATAAAGAATTTTACAGATTAAGCTCAATCCACGAGGTGGATGGTGTTCCTAATGCCACGGAAATGATTGCAGTATTAACTGTTGGGCATGAAACAATTATAAAGACCGCACGTGACGTTTTAAAAGTGGCTCATCAATTAGACGATGAATCAACGGTATCGCTTGTTTCTGACCGAATGCGAATTCATGAAAAAACATCGTGGGTGCTAAGAGCTTCAAATAAGTAGGTTGAGTATTCACTCTTCAATTTTCTGAAATTAAACTCGTTATATATTTCAACGTTATTCACCTATTTTACTCAAAAGGATATCACCAGAATGGGCACTTTTTCACGCTTTGCAATGGCTATAGTTTTACTGCTTGTTTTGCTTGGTGGCGTATTTGGCTACAAGTTCTATCAACTAGAGCAAATAAAGGCGAAGTTCTCTCAGCCACGATCACCTGCGGTTGTTGAAGCCACAGAGGTTGTTATTGCTAACTGGCAAACGAGCATTCAATCAATTGGCAGTATTAGGGCTATAAATGGTGTCCGGATCGCCAATGAGATGCCTGGCGTTGTGACTGAGGTTTTATTCGAATCGGGTCAGCGTGTTGAAAAAGGTGACATCCTTATTCGACTGAATAGCGAAATAGAACAAGCCGTACTTAAAAAAAGTAGGGCTGAGGAACAGCTTGCATCGAAAGAATTTCAACATCACGTCGAGCTGATTTTCACACGAGCTGTTTCACAGTTAGCCTATGATAAAGCTAAGGCTGCGGAAGATTCTGCCAGAGCGAGGGTGCAAGAGGCAGAGGCACAACTTGGCAAAAAAGTCATTACAGCACCATTCAATGGTGTTCTCGGACTCCGTTTAGCCGACATTGGCCAATATCTATTCGTAGGTACGCCTATCGTTGAAATCAATATGCTTAACCCAATTCTTGTCGAATATACACTTTCTGAAATAGAGCTGTTCAGTGTTGATATCGGAGATCCTGTTGAAGTCACTGTTGCGGCAAAAGGTTCTGAGGTATTTAAGGGGTCTGTTACCGCTATCAACAGTTCGGTCACACCTGAAACACGGACCGTTAAATTACGTGCTCAGCTTCTTAATTTACAACAAGGACTCAAACCTGGAATGTTTGCTACTGTCAGAACCTTCGCAGAAGGTCCTCGAGAGGTGGTAGCGATCCCAAACACGTCAATATCATTCAACACCTACGGTAACTTTGCCTATGTATTAACAGAAAATTCAGCGGGTCAACTAGTTACTGAGCGCCGAACATTAGAAACAGGTTTTAAACGAGTAAGTATGACAGAAGTTAGGCAAGGACTTGAAGCTGGAGAGCGTATTATTGCCTCAGGCCTCTTGCGCCTCAGGGCTGGCCAGCAAGTAAAAATCAAGCAGAACGACTCCTCACGCGACCCTGCTTCTGTTAGCACAGGAGTAAAATAGCCATGCGTTTTACAGACATATTCATAAAACGGCCCGTTTTATCCACGGTAGTAAGCTTGCTGATATTACTGGTTGGTGTACGGTCCATCATGGAAATGGAGATCCGCGAATATCCTTTGCTAGAAAGCACTAAAGTCACGGTTACGACTGCATATCCAGGTGCTAGCAGCGAACTAATTCAGGGGTTTATCACCCAACCTTTGCAGCAGGCCATCGCCGAAGCTAAAGGCATCGACTTCTTAAGCTCTTCGAGCACGCAGGGGTTTTCAACTATCGAAGCACAGATGGAACTTAATTATGATGCTAATGACGCGTTAGCCGAGATCCAATCTAAAGTCGCTAGTCAGCGGAACGCATTACCTGTAAACGCTCAAGACCCTGTTATTAATTCGACAACAGGTGAAGGTCGCGCGCTTATGTACATTGCTTTCTTCAGTGAGACTATGCGGGTACCAGAAATCACCGATTATCTTGCTCGTGAAGTACAGCCAAAACTACAGGCACTATCGGGTGTGGGTAAAGCTGAACTTTTAGGACGGCGTTTTGCTCTGAGAGTTTGGTTAGACCCCCAAAGACTTGCTGCGGTTAATCTTACCTCGACCGAGATTGTTCAGACCCTGCGCGAAAACAATTATCTCTCTGGTGTTGGACAAACAAAAGGAGAGTTAATAAAGATTAGTCTTACCAGTAACACTGACGTTTCTAACACTGAACAGTTCAAGAATCTTGTTATCAAATCAACTGAAGACACGATTATTCGTCTCAAGGATGTTGCGAGGGTGGAACTTGGATCGCAAACCTACGAGAACATTGCATTATACAAAGGAAAACCATCGACCTACGTGGCTATTAGCCTCTCTCCTGGCTCAAATCCGCTGTCTGTGGCAGAACGGGTAAAAGAACTTCTTCCTGATATTAAGTCTCAGCTACCGTCTGGTTTGCAGGTTGAGCTGCCTTACGATGCATCAGAATTTATCGACGATTCAATTAATGAGGTCATTAAAACGTTGATCGAGGCAATAGGTATTGTGCTTGTTATTGTGTTTTTGTGTCTTGGCTCCCTTCGCGCTGCCATCATTCCATCACTAGCGGTTCCACTCTCACTGATTGGTAGTGCCTTTATAATGCTTGTACTGGGTTTCTCACTCAATTTACTGACATTACTTTCACTTGTTTTGGCCATTGGCTTAGTCGTCGACGATGCGATTATTATTGTCGAAAATATCCATCGTCACATCGTTAATGGTAAGTCAAAGAAGGAGGCTGCGATCATTGGCGCGCGAGAAATGGCAAGTCCAATCATTGCGATGACAATCACGCTGGTTGCTGTTTATGCACCTATTGGCTTTATGGGAGGGTTAGTTGGCTCGCTATTTACTGAGTTTGCTTTCACCCTTGCAGGCGCGGTCGTTATTTCAGGGATCATCGCCTTGACCTTATCGCCTATGCTAGCTAGCAAGGTACTGAAACCTCATGGAGAGTCGTCGCGTTTTGAAAGTGCTGTAGAAGGCTTGTTTGAAAAGCTCGCCAACGTTTATCAGCGCTCATTGACTATCGTTGTTAAGGCAGTGTCACCTGTGATCATGTTTGCATTGGTTGTTCTCGTGTCGATATTTTTTATGGTCATGTTAAGTGAAAAAGAGCTGGCACCCACTGAAGACCGTGGCATTATTCTATTTCAGGGCAAAGGGCCACAGACTGCTACCCTTGAATACTTGCAAAAGTATGGCGCTGAAATGCAGACAGCGTTTGAGCAGGTGCCAGGTTACGACGAGACATTTATGCTGGTGGGTATGACAAGCTCAGATGCTGTATTTGGTGGTTTCAAAATGAAACCTTGGAGCGAACGTGATATATCGCAGTTCGACATAATGCCTCAACTACAGGCATCTGTGGCAAATATTACTGGTTTAAAAACAGCATTATTCCCGATCCCCTCCTTGCCTGGTTCCAGTGGTGGTTTACCTTTTCAGTTTGTAGTGACTTCAGGGAGTGATTTTAATCAGCTTAACCAGGTGGCAGATGAATTGGTTGGAGCCGCCATGCAAAGTGGCAATTTTACCTTCGTGCAAAAATCAATCGATATCGACAAGCCAGTTACTCGGGTAAAGGTTGACAGAGATCGCGCTGCAGATTTAGGTTTGTCGATGGAGGAAATTGGCCAGGAGCTCAGTAGTATGCTTGGCGGTGGCTATATTAATCGTTTTAATATGGAAGGGCGCTCCTACGAAGTTATTCCTCAGATTGAGCGTTACGCTAGAGATAGTGAGCTGGCAATAAACGATTATTACATCCGGGCTGACTCTGGCGAGTTGGTTCCACTTGGCTCGGTCGTTAATTTCGAACATGATGTAGAACCCTCGTCAAGGACACAATTTAATCAGCTAAATTCGATCACAATTGAAGGTATTCCTGTGCCATCAGTACCCATGGGAGATGCTGTTGGTTTTATGAAAGCCAAGGCTGCTGATATCTTGCCACGGGGCTTTAGCTACGATTTTAAGGGCGAGTCTAGGCAATTCGAAAATTCTGGTAGCGCACTAATCGTTACCTTCTTTATATCGTTACTCGTTATCTACCTTGTGCTGGCGGCACAATTTGAGAGTTGGCGCGATCCCCTTATTATACTGGTGTCTGTACCTATGTCTATTGCCGGCGCTATGGCTTTTATTATGCTTGGTTTTGCTTCAATGAATATTTATACGCAAGTGGGCCTGATCACTCTAATTGGTGTAGTCGCAAAAAATGGTATTCTCATCGTGGAATTCGCGAATACTCTTCAACAGCGAGGGCGTGATAAACGCGAGGCGGTAATTGAAGCGGCTGCGATTCGCTTGAGACCCATTATTATGACGTCGCTGGCACTTATTGTGGCTATGATCCCACTATTAATTGCCGTTGGTCCAGGCGCACAGTCGCGCTTTGCGATTGGTATTACTATTGTTGCAGGGCTTGGTATTGGCACTATATTAACATTGTACGTGTTGCCAGCGTTCTACATTGTGCTAGCAAAGAAAATTCAGACGTCAAATCAGGAAGAATAAGGACCTCAAACGACAAAGCTACCACTATGCAAGAGTGAACTTTCTTTATAAGAAAGTTCACGTTGATTGAATTTGCCATTATTTATATCTATATCGAGCAGAACAAGCGTATAAATCTCCATATTTGGGAATGAAAATATCAGCCTTAAGTGCGTTGACGTACATACGAAAAATAACTGACCGAGTATGATAAAAGTCATGACTTTCGACAATTAAAGTTTAATTAATATAGAAGGGTAGGACAATGTTACGAAGTCTCAATGAACTTATGCGTTTTCAATTACAAGGTATTGACACAAAAATAGGTCTTTGCAAATATTTCCTCTTTGACGATAAATTATGGGTAATACGTTACATAGTTCCTGATACTAAAAAATGGCTCTGTGGAGAACGAAAAATATTAATCAGCACAATCTCACTGCAAGAACCTCAGTGGGAACAGTACAAATTCCCTGTTGATTTAACTCAACAAAAAATTAAAAATAGTCCTCCACTTGAAGAACACCAACAAATATCTCATGAATATGAAACTACATTATTTCAATTCTATGGTTATGCTTACTATTGGATGAACGAAGGATTATGGAGAACTTCTCCTAGTCCCAAACCCTTAGTTGATACAAGGTTATCTAAGGATAATACTCAAATAAAATCAGAAGATTGGCATTTACACTCAACCAATGACGTTAAGAAATTTGAGATCTATGCGAAAGATCAAAAAATTGGCCATATTGAAGACTTTATTTTAAATGACGATAATTGGACTATTTCGTATATCGTCATAGATACGCGTAATTGGGCACCTGGTGGTCGCAAGGTTTTGATTAGTCATAAATGTATTGAGGCAGTCAATTGGACTGACTGTTCTATAACCGTTAATGTAAATGCTGAGAAAATAATGGAAAATCCACCATTCGATCTGGAACGGTTTATTGACCCTGAATATGAAAACGAGCTCCGTAAGTATTATTAAAAGTTATTAAACTTTGTTAAGGGTTACCGTTAGCCAAGGTAAATAAGCGTTGGCTAACAAAAATGGATAATATATTACGATACCTTCCCCATTCTTAAACTCTAACGTAGTAATAGGTTAAGTTGCGCGACTATTTAAGACGATAAAGCTTTTTCGTATCGCTTAACATTCTTGCCTATAGCCGCATTGTTATCAATAGAATGAAGTAATCAATAATATAGAGACTAGCCTTTCTTGTTGCTTCCCAGCCCTGTAAGTTAAAAGTAATTCCATTGAATGCTTGGTGTTTCTATTTGGCACTCGTTAACTTGTGATGTTAATTTTTTAATACATTTATTTTCTTATTGGACTCTCTTTAATCAGTTCTATTATAGTGGGGTTGTTATTTAACAACGCCAAATCAATAAGATAGCTTTTCTCAAGTGCTTGTATTGGCTGCTTTGCTAATAATTCTTTTACTGATTGTACTTCACCATTTGCTATGCAAGTTTTTAAAGCCGCAAAAGTCGCGATACTGTGTTCGTTTTCATTACTCATATTAAATCCCAATAGTTACGTTCAGTTAAATTAGTTAAGTTTTAGGTTATGGCTTTTATTTTGCACGGAATGTGATAATAAATATGTACGCCATCACACAAAACTTAACGGTTTTTTTATTTACAAAGCTTATTACCCCTATATTGTAATATTTTCAGTAGTTTAGGTTATATCTAAATATGTATGTTGGCGGTATAAGTAACATCTCCCCCTTTAGGCTTTTTATAATGCTAAAAATTGATTTTTGTTCTACTACATCAATTAAGTATGTGCGCTAGCGCACATCTAGCAGGCTGATATTTTGTTACTTTAAGTTGTAAAAATAAATCCTACATGACTAAATTATTCATAAGCAGAAAATTCAAGTGGCGTTGTTTAATTTATAAGTTGATCGTTAGGTTCTTCGAAAATAGGCTCACAAAAATTTAGAATAGGAAGGAAAGTTATGCGTTATCACCAGTTAAGTGAAGTATTTGAACACCTAATAACATTGAATACCGCAACGCTAGCGTTTTATGAGAGAAGTCTTAAAGTGACAGAGCAAGAGCGAGCTAGAATGTTTTTACATTATTTAACAGACAAGCAAAAAGTCAGAAATCAATATTTAATCACCTCATTGACAGAGGCGCCTATTAAAACATTTGAAATGTGGTTCGATGACGATATTGACGAGCAGTTATTAGTTTATATAGAAACACTAGCGTTAGCTCCTAATGCAAACAGTGGAAAAATAACCACTGTAATGCTAGAGGTAAATGAGAAGATAGAAATGTGGTTAAGATCTATTTTACCCTTGATAATTAACAATTATAGTAAAGAGTATCTTATGGATTTGATCAATAATTTACATCAAAAAAATCAGCAAATAATGCATGGCCTTCAAAGGATGAATGATGTGTGACCCTACCTTTGTTATCCTTTATATCGACGATGTAGTGATGCTTTCAAAGCCGTAACAAGTTAAATTTGCCTATTGCTTTACCCATCACGATGACGGTTCTTCACCTAATCTATGAATAACAAAACATGAGGTACTTAAATGAAACGGACAAAAAATGCCAATCCGGGTTTATTACTTGCCTTGACGCCTGTCGTGTTAACTCTGCTTCTTCTTGGGACACAAATATTTTACTTTGGCGTTTTCGAACCACACATTCCCCTTGCCATTGGTTTAGCCATTACCAGTATTGTTGGCATTAAGTTAGGGCTGAAATGGAAAGATATTGAAAGAGGAATTTTTCACGTTATTCACGTCGCTTTACCTTCAGTGTCTGTTTTAATAACGGTTGGGATGATTATTGGGGTCTGGATTGCTAGCGGTACGGTACCCAGCATTATTTATTATGGCTTAAAGGTCCTTTCGCCTGAAATATTTCTGGCTGCGGGTATGGTCATTTGTGCTGTTGTTTCACTTTCTCTTGGCACTAGTTGGGCGAGTGTCGGTACGGTTGGTTTGGCCTTAATGGGCATTGGCGAAGGTTTTAACATTCCTGCATATTGGACAGCTGGCGCTGTAGTTTCTGGTGCTTTTTTTGGTGATAAAATTTCACCACTTTCCGACACAACTAATTTGGCCCCTGCAGTGACTGGAACCGATGTTTTTTCTCATATAAAAAATATGATGGCAACGACCATCCCAGCTATGCTCATCGCTCTTATCATCTATTTGTTGGTTGGATTTTTCGTCATCAACACTCAAAGCATTTCATTTGAAAGAATTGACGCTATTACTAACACCTTAGACGAAAACTTTTATATTTCAGGATGGGTATTATTACCTGCTTTGGTTGTCATGGGTTTAGCGATAAAAAAATATCCCCCTATGCCATCATTATTCGCTGGCGTTGTTGCGGGTGGTGCAACGGCAATGGTTGTACAGGGGCAGAGTTTGCAATCAATTTTTGATTTTGCCAATAATGGCTACTCGATAAGTACAGGGATTGAAGAAATTGACAGCTTGTTAAATAGGGGGGGCATACAATCGATGATGTGGACCATTTCCTTGATATTAATTGCACTAGGCTTTGGCGGTGCACTCGAAAAAACAGGTTGTTTGAAGTCAATTATTAATGCTATTAAAAGTAAGGTGAGTAGTTTTGCCGGTATTCAAACTGCAGCGATTGGTACTGCCTTTGCGACTAACCTAGTTGCCGGTGACCCTTATTTATCGATTGCTTTACCGGGACGAATGTACTCGCCTGTTTATCGTGGTATGGGCTATTCAACCTTAAATCTATCACGTGGAATCGAAGAAGGTGGAACATTAATGTCTCCCCTTATTCCATGGAATGCGGGTGGTGCATTTGTAATTTCAGCGCTAGGTCTTGGTATTGCTGACGGCAACATAGAAAACCTTTTGTATATTCCCCTTGCTTTTGCTTGCTGGATGGCACCACTTATTGGGATCTTCTATGCTTTTACTGGGCTATTCTCGCCCAAAGCAACGGAAGAAGAAAGAGAACATTGGGAATCTTCTGGTGAAGCGATAGCTGAATTTAATGCTAACGGTACACCAAAAATTGAAGATATTGAGAAAGATGATGGAGATAACGACTCAGACACGAAAAAGTCATAGTGGCGTTATTTAAGTCCTTAGTCTGTGGGAACAGTAAATTTCTATTATTTTAATTGGTGGTGTTGATATGATTTATTACGCCATTAAATTTAGTTTGATATAAAGTAACTTTCTATCGAGAGTTATTCTTTACCTTCTTATAAAAATAGCTCAAGATAGTTTTGTTAAATACATTAAAAATACATAAATCATTGATTTTATTGGTATAAAACACTAATAATCAGATGTCAAATATATTGAGATTGGTGACTAAATATATGAATTGTAAAGGAATAAATAGCATTCTGTTTGTTTGCATGGGCATTAAAGGTCATTAAAATGCCTCTTCGATTTTAAAGGGCTGTAGAGCAGTTCCTGAATAATATCCTACCTTTTCCCTAAAAAACATATGACGTTATCGCATTATGCCTAAGTTAACATATTTAGAGTATCTACAATTGATAAAGTCATATAATGGTTTTTACTTAACAATATTTAAGCCTTAGATTCTTTAGAACGTACCCAAGTACTGAAAACTCTATTATTAATATTTACTTTGAGCATAACGAAGTCTGAGAAATCAAATACAAACTTTTGATGTTACCATGGATAAATTCTTAATATTCGGTTTA
Organism: Colwellia sp. MB3u-55; assembly: GCF_014076785.1. Classification (NCBI taxonomy): domain Bacteria; kingdom Pseudomonadati; phylum Pseudomonadota; class Gammaproteobacteria; order Alteromonadales; family Colwelliaceae; genus Colwellia; species Colwellia sp. MB3u-55. The sequence continues at coordinate 8,073 of NZ_JACGUS010000111.1, read as the reverse complement.
AGTCACCCTGTTCTTTGTTCGCTTTGCCCCTAAAAGGGGGGGCAGGCACTGGATACTATGACTTCTTTTTTGGCAGCGACTGCCTTTAGCAATCATTCCAAGAATATTAAGATTCATCAGAGGTCACCTAATGTCAAAATGTGCACATTGTTGATGGTAGTGCTAACGTTACTAACGTCACCTCCAAAACTTAAAGCAGTCGGCAATATTAATCATACACTGATGACTTCTGATCTGACATTGCAGACATTAGCATCAATGAATACCTTATGACTTCAGCTAGCCAAAAGCGGAAGTTAGTTTTTGAGTTGAAAACGGCAGGTCAGGGGTCGTAAAGTTATCGTTTTTATATAAAAATTCGCATCCATTCACAATTGAGATTGTGCCTAAAATTTTTGCACTGAATTAGATCTCAAATCTCCAAAGCTGAGATTGAATCACGTAAGTTTTAAATAAATTTAGATTAAACACTCTGTGGCGCAATCGCCCCCATTGTGAGATAAAAGCTAAGCATCACTTTATCTACATTAACAACGTTTAAAGCTCAATTTCTGCTTCTTGAATATATGGAGGAAGTACAGAATAAATTTTGAAATTTAATAACTTTAGAGTTCATAAATCAAGACTTCACCCTATATTTATTTGGCTCTGTTCCATATTAATGTTGGTGCTGATATGAAGCTGCCAATATTTGCTTTTATCTAGATTAGCTCTCGTTTCTTTAAACCAAGCGAGATAATGAGGTAAATACTTCGTGGCAATACTCCGCATTCTTCTTTCAGTCCAATCTTTAAAGTGGGCTATAGCACCATTAACTGTTTGGATATGATAAACCTTATCAATAACTCTATTTTTTGTACTAATAAGTCGCTTGTGTTCGCATTTTACCACTTTCGCTATCCTCATAGGCATGAGCATCATCACGACATAAGACTGACTCTTGAGCTATATATGGCTGTAAATGTGCCTGTATTTCTGCTTTAGTATTTGCCTCTAATACCTGACTTAACATATGTTCACTGCGATCTATTGAAAGTAGAACAGTCACTTTACTCTTGTTATGTTTTTTACTCATTTGACCGCCATGTTTATTCGCTTTTCGGTTGTATTTTAGTTGCTTGCTACCTTTTTCAGAGTACGCCATAAAAAATTCATCAGCTTCAATAATACCGGATAGTTTTTCATGATTATGCGCCGATTGAGCCATTAAGAAACGATGACGCCAATGAAATGATGTCTTTAAGTTAATGTTACAAATAGCAGTAGCTTCTCGTAGCGTAAGTCTTTACGACATACATTCTGCATATTTATCCCACAACTCACACTTATGTAATTGGGTTAAAGGTGTTTTTGTTTTATTATTGAATGTTTTATGGCATGAAGAGCACCTATAACGCTGTACTGATACTGCTTTTCCCCACTTAGTAAAGTGAAGACAATTACAATGCGGGCATTGAGGCGAAGAATCGAAAATAGGTTGTATCAGCTCATTAATAGTGATTTCGGGTTGAAATGCTTGAATAACTTGCTGAACAGTCAGCCTTTGAGCTGGTGTCATGGCTAAAAGTGTTTTAGTGATATGGTTAAGTTGGCATCGAAATGATTTTGTCTTCATTGTCTTTACCTTAAATAAGTTAAACTCTTTTTTAAGGTAAAGACAACAATTAGATGGAACAGAGCCATTTATTTACTCTCAAAATTTTGATGGGGAACATATAACAATTAGGTTGGATAGTCTGCTCCAATGATGAGATTTCACTAGAAAAGTATTTAGAATTGGTTTTATCCTACTTTCAATAACTCCCTCCATCAAAACCCATCAATGTTTTAGTGATTTTTTACTTACTTGTTATTTATTAGCTGTTTATATTTATTTTATCCTTAAGTATATTTTTAAATTTATAGCAACATCAAATAAAATAGCTAGTTGACAGCGCTGTCAATAGCGTGATAGTTTGAAATACGCATGAAAAATAAACATAACGGGCAAGAAAAACACAGGGACTATTTAAAAGATCTTCAAGTATGATCCATGCGGTATTAAACAAAAAATAATAATAAATTAAATATGGGAATTTTAATGAAACTCAAACAAGCAGGCTTCAGGCCAAATAAAACTTTTATCGCGTTATCACTTGCTGCAACCACAGTGATCTCAACAAATACATTTGCAGCACAAAGCTGTGAGGGCATCAATGTTTACCCCGATTTTCCTCAAGTAGACTGGGAGGGAAACCCTGAACACGCTATTCTCGGTGATGTTATGCAATTTAATGGCAATGCTTACAGTGCTATGTGGTGGACAAAATCAACACCGGGAAGTGACGATAGTTGGTCTCTAAAACATGAATGTTCTGGTGATGTAACTCCTACGCCTACACCAACTCCTACACCTACACCAACGCCAACTCCTACACCAACGCCGACTCCTACGCCGACAGGTACGTATGTAGCTGGCACAGCTTATGCTGCAGATGATATTGTGAGCAATGGTGGTCAATCATACCGTTGTGATGTTGCTGGCTGGTGTTCTTCCGAATCTGGTTGGGCTTACGCACCGGGTACTGGTTCTGCGTGGGAAAGCGCATGGACTCTAGTGGGTGGCACTACGCCAACGCCAACACCAACACCGACGCCAACACCTACACCTACGCCAACGCCAGACGGTTTATGTGCTGACTTCAGTGTGTGGTCTCAGGGTGAAACAGCTAAAGCTGGCGATATTCTTGTTAATAATGACTACATAGCTTTTACCGCTAAATGGGAAACATCTTCTCGTCCAGGCAATGATGATACGTGGACTTGGAAAGTTAACTGTGATGGCACTGAACAAGGCACTGCGCCTTTATTATCGCTTCCTAATGCTAAAGATCCGGTAAGCTTGAAAGTTAATGGCTGGCCGAGTGATTTTGTTGTTGCAAGCCCTACTTCCACAGCACCTGATACGTATACAATTAACGCAATCAACAGCGATGAATTATCAGATATAACCAAGCTAACCAATGGTTTCGTTTCATTAATTGAAACAGCCAAGCTGCTTGGCTCTGAATCTGTCATTATTAACAGCAATGTACTTGATAACATTACTGCAGATAAGGGCGTATCTTTAGGTACAGTTGAAGTCAAACAAGCCTTAACGGCCGCTTTAGCCTCAACGAATACCAACAGTATCAGCGTTAGTGACATTAACGCACTAACTGATGATGCCAAGGGTTGGGCTCAAGCTCAAAACCTAATACTGTCGACACTTGCTACAAACGCTACTTTTGGTTGGTCATTAAGCATTGGTGATTTTGCTTATGCTACGCACTCTGGCAAAAGGTCTGTATGGAATTCTGCCTCTAAAGCAACGTCAGATCTTCTTGATAAGTTAGCACTTTACAAAGGCGCTTCAAAAGCTAACTTTATTGCCTTTACTAAATCAAGTGCCTCTGCAAGCTTATCAAGTGAGCAATGGCACAACGCATTAGAATACGTGAAACAAGTTACTGATTTTGTACAAGCTCCTGCAATGTTGTCATCAGTGCCAACAGCCCAAGCAACAACTTACTTCATGGGTAATACGCCTGGTGAGAGTAAAATACGTAAAGCTGCACACAATAATATCTTCGCGATTTTATTCGATACTGATAGCGCTGCTTTAACCACTAAAATGGCAAATTACCAAAGTAGTAAAGTGCCTCTTTATTATGTAGGTGCTGGCTCAGGTGTTAATCCATTAACAAGTATTGCTGCACTAAATAGTGATTTATCGGGTATTGAGTCAGTAATGGATAGTCAGGTATTTCTTTATGAAACACCGGCTTCATCTTGGGTACCATCAACTATCTATAAATGGGCTGACTTCCTAACAGGCTTAAATTCGATGCACAATGTTGGTGTAGCGGGCGATAAATTCTGGTTAGTAGATAGCACCGCTGATGATGCAACCAATGCTATGTATGCAAAAGTAGCTATTGCCGCATTCCTTTCACAAAGTATGCAAGAAACTATACGTTTCGATGCTTGTGATGAGAATAATTGGTCTGAAGTTAAATACGGCGCAAAAGTAGATTACCCTATGACAGCAAGTTGTGGCCAATTAGGTCAGAAATATGCAGATTATGGTACTCATCCTGTATCAGGTAAAGACCATGCCTATTCTTGTCCTCGCGATGATAAAATGGAACAAACGGCTAAGACTCACGCCAAATGGTACGGTGCGCCAGCACCAATCTTTGCAGCGCCAGACGCAGTACTTGCAGAGCAGGGTCTTTTAGTTAATGGTAAAGTTGGTCGTTGGACTAACGCAGGTCACTGTAATACGGTACCTACCGCTATTGATACCTCTAAGCAAGTGTTTGAACGTGAAGAATGTAAGCAGTATATTGGTCAAAAAGCCGGTAGCTTTATTTGGGATGGTAGCGATGAAAGTGTTCAAGGCTGTGGCTGGTGGGGACGTGGTGTAATTCAAACCACAGGTCGTCAGAACTTTGGTACACTAAACCATTTTGTAGGTCGTTCTCACGTTGACCCAGATACCATTGGAACTACGATAGATGGAACGACTGTTGAAGCTGCACCTGATAGCCCGCTATACGCTGATTTAGATTTATGTTCAAACCCTGGATTAATTTGTAGCTCTGAAGAACATAAAGAAATTAAGTGGATTGCTGGTTTATTCTTTTGGGTTAGTTCTGTTCAAGCTTACGATAATGTAGGTGGCCCATATGCCGATTGGAACTATCATGCAGAACTTAAAAAATATGTTGATGGTGGTATGGTAGGTACAGAGTTTGTTGATGCTGTTTCTGGTATCGTCAACCGTGGTTGTCCAGATGATCATTGCCCAGTTAGTGGTGAAGTTCACGCAATTGAAGAACGCCGTGCTAACTTCAAACTAGTACTTCAAAAGTTAGGACTCAATCCACAGTAATGTAAATAATAGAACATTACAGGGATAGTCTTTATCCCTGAAAAATGCCTGTCGGTTTAGCACTGACAGGCATCTTTTATTTTAATAAACACACTAAAAATTAAGTTCACCACAAGAAAAACAGGCAACTACATAATGTAATTGTCCATCCTTGTAGAAGGTTTATGTATATCGATAATGCTTAACTTTCGTAAAAGAGGTTAAGTCAGTTGGTAATGGACAAACACATTACAAAACTCATCGCCATCAAAAGCGATAGGTCGCCCATGAGTAAGCTTTGCACCTTCATAAAAGACCATATCGCCAGGGCTGAGTAAAAGGTGATGTTTACGGTAGTTATGGTCTTCAATGACTAACGGCCAAGGTTGCCTAACCAACTGTTCAATGTTAATAATCACACTCGCAACATGCGTTTTACCTCGGTCTCGGTGTTCTTTTAATACGGCGCCATTTCGATACCTGCGGATCCCAAAGACATAACTTGGTTTGAGATAATGGCCAATCCACGCCTCTACCAAAGGTTGCAGCACTTGATGAATTTCTTTCTTTAAGTCATCTGTAAGAGGGATAAGTTCGCTAGGTACCTGCTCTGCTTTACTGGTAATAAATCCTTCGACATGCTCATTTATCACCGTATTTTCATTCGCTTGATAAAAGTCATAAACCTTCTTAAATAAAGCCCCCGGTAACCTTGCTTTGAGGAAACCTTCGTCTGTGTAGGCGGGTATATATTCATTAGGCTCTTTTATAAAACGTTTACCTTTACCTTTAAGGCGAAACCATTTGGTAATGATAACTTTAAAGCCATCTTCAACAGGCATGCCCCAATGCATGCTTTCAATGTTTTCTCTACCTTCAGGAGTTAGACTGTTCCATAATAAAGCGGTTCCTCGTTTAGGTGAAAAAGTCTTATCTACACGGGTAAATTGGGTTGCGCCACCTTCAAGGGTATTATTGAGGAAAAGCATAAAAGTCCAAGTCCGTTGACCTCTTACTCTGGCATGGTCTTCAAACTCTTTGCTATTGGGTTCAAAATAATCGGTGTGAGGTTTAAACTCTTGGTTTACGTCATACCATTGTGCTTGAATACCCTCAGAATAGCTGGAGTCAAAACCAAGCGCATTACATATGCGTCGATCAATATCGTTCACAAGCGGATGGTTGAGTAAACTTAAATCGCAGGTTTTACTCGTGCGGTAATTTTTAAGATCTCCAGACTCATTTGTTGTTGTTGATTGGCGGAGATTATCGCGAATAAGGGATATGAGCTCAATACATTCATGAGAATTAAGAAAGTTATCAATTTTGAATAATTCTAATTTATTATCAGTAACAATTTTTTCAGCGTTTGGCAAAAATACGCGGTCTTCAGCCTCGATAATTTCCGTAGTTTGTTGTAATAATTTAGCCTGTACGCTATCTTTTTTTGTACTTTTTTTAGATGTTTTGTTCGATTTTTCTATATCTTGATCAGTTAGCTTTAATCGACTTTTTATAAGTATTGGACAGAAATCGTGTTCTAATAAAATGTCATACATACCTATAATATCGCAGCTGCGATTAATGTTGATTTCTATCCAATCCTGCCATCCTGTGTCAAAGGTACTCTTCATGGTTATTACTCCTGAACTTACTTTATTATAATTATTTTTGTCCTCTTATCTTGACCTTTTACAACCTAATATACCAGTGTTATAAAAAGGCAAAAAACCAACAGGTAATATCAATATAATCCATTAAATAACAACAACATAATAACAATAAACATCAGAGTTAACTTTCCGAATTCAAGTTTAAATAACGGTTCAGAGTAACCCTGCGCTATTTTGCTATCTCTAAACGAAAAAACAACTAAACCTTACCAAAAACAGTACCGTTAATAGTCGACTAATAGGTTATAATAATGGCACTTTAAATGCTTGGTAAATGGCATTAGTTTTTCCAAAAAACGGTATAATTAACCTTTTTTATTTAAGTAATTAGGTTTATTGCAACGTTGTTCAACGGGGGATTATATGAATATAAAAAAAATAATGACATCAAGCCTATTAGCTCTTATCGCAGCAAACCCAATAAGTACTATTGCGGCAAAAAATAACCAAGCTAATTTAAATCCACTGGCAATTCCATTGCAGGCTCATACTGCTAAAGATATGTGGGAAAGTTACTTTAACCAATGCATGTCATATAACTTTGTTGATAAACAAGCATTAAATAGCAGTCTAAAAACTTGGCAAAAGCGTAATGCTAATCGCTGGCAGATCTATTGGTTATTAATGGAAAAATCTGCCGATGAGAATGAAGGGTTTAAAGCACATTATAGCAAATTTAAAATCCAAAGCTTAGCCCATGCAAAACAACAAACTAAAATACAACATAGTAAGCTTGATCAAATAGGTAAAAAAAGTCTTTGTGATAAATTAGTGGTGATGCTTGATGATCCCCGTTCTGACTTACCTGAAGACAGCACCAAGAAAACCCAGCAGTAAGATTAAGAAGGTGTTGTGGCAGTAGGTAAATAATTATTGATTTTCTATCTCTATGCTTCAGGCGTTTTATTATTAATTAAAGCGACTGAAGAAGCTTCTTATCCGCATTGCTATTAACTTCTAATTGATTATTAAGTACAACACCCTCCAAAATAATTCGAGTAAATCCAGTAGTACATTGATTTCCCAATACCCAATAGTTAAATTATATTAAGTTTCGTTTAATACCATTGTCATTAAGTTTGTGATCTTGTTGTACGTAGAGAAAATAAATCAGGGCAAAGCGCTTGAATTTTGCTTTTATAGCTAACACATAAAAAAGGCCTAATCTTTCGAATAGGCCTTTTAAGGGATTATTATTGAAAAAGGTATACCTTCCCCACCCCTATCATTTAAATATTACTGATTCGACACCGGTATTTTCGCTGTTGAATCAGTTGTGGTAAGCGTTGTATTTCTTACTCTACTAATGACCATGCACTTGTCCAAGCACTACCTGTTCCAGGAGCGTAATGATAAGCAGAAACTGATGAACACCATCCAGCTATATCACATTGGTACATATTTCCAACATTACTAACAATTTCACCTGCAACATAAGAAGTACCAGCTACATATGCAGTTTCTATCGGCGTCGGCGTCGGCGTCGGAGTCGGCGTCGGAGTCGGC
>NZ_JACGUS010000110.1:0-110259 GCF_014076785.1 Colwellia sp. MB3u-55 | reverse complement strand
GCAAGCAGCCGCAGCGAAAGCAAAAACTGCTGAAGAAGCGCCAGTAAAAATTGCTGAAACTGAAGAAGCTAAAAAAGTTCGTCTTGCTTTAGAAGCTGAAACAAAAGCTAAGCTTGAAGAAGAAGCTAAAGAAGCAACAGCCGCCGCTAAAAAATTAGCAGAAGAAAATGAAGCGCGCTGGAAAGAACAAGAAGCTGAGCGTAAAGCTAAAGAGAAAGAGGTTGTTCATTTAACTTCTTCTAAATATGCTCAAGAAGCTGAAGATAAAAGTGACTCTGCTGATGAAAGTGGCCGTCGCCGTAAGAAGAAAAAAGCACCTGCAGACCGTAATGCTCGTGGCCGTAACAATGGCCGCGGTAAAGGTAAAACTTTATCTTCACCTGATAGCTTAAAACATGGTTTCACTAAACCAGTAGAAACAAAAGTACAAGATATTCGCATTGGCGAAACTATTTCGGTTGCTGAACTTGCCAATAAAATGGCTAAGAAAGGCGCGGAAGTAGTTAAAGCTATGTTCAAACTAGGCGCAATGGCAACGATTAACCAAGTTATTGACCAAGAAACAGCCGCGCTTGTTGCTGAAGATATGGGTTTTGAGGTTGTACTTGTTAAAGAAAATGCCTTGGAAGAAGCCGTACTTGCTGACCGTCATCATACGGGCATAGAGATTACTCGTGCACCTGTTGTTACTATTATGGGTCACGTTGATCACGGTAAAACATCATTACTTGATTACATTCGTAAAGCGAAAGTAGCAGACGGTGAAGCCGGTGGTATTACTCAGCATATTGGTGCTTATCACGTAGAAACTGGTCATGGTATGATCACATTCTTAGATACTCCTGGTCATGCTGCCTTCACTTCTATGCGTTCTCGTGGTGCTAAAGCAACGGATATCGTTATCATTGTTGTTGCTGCAGATGATGGTGTTATGCCACAGACTGTTGAAGCAATTCAACATGCTAAAGCCTCTGATGCGCCTATTATCATCGCCGTAAACAAGATGGATAAAGAAGGTGTTGATATCGAACGTGTTAAGAGTGAATTATCTCAACACGGTGTTTTATCTGAAGAGTGGGGCGGTGAAGTTCAATTTTGTCATGTCTCAGCTAAAACAGGTTTAGGTATTGATGACTTACTTGATTCAATATTGTTACAGTCTGAAGTTTTAGAGCTAACTGCTGTTGTCGATAAAATGGCAAGTGGTGTTGTTATTGAATCTAAATTAGATAAAGGCCGCGGCCCAGTAGCAACTATCTTGGTTCAAGAAGGTACTTTAAAGCAAGGTGATATTGTACTTTGTGGTTTAGAATATGGCCGTGTTCGTGCAATGCGCGATGAAAATGGTAAAGATATTCAATCAGCAGGTCCATCTATCCCAGTTGAAATTATTGGTTTAAGTGGTGTTCCACAATCTGGTGATGAAGCGACTGTTGTTAAAGATGAGAAGAAAGCACGTGAAGTTGCTTTATTCCGTCAAGGCAAATTCCGTGATGTGAAACTTGCTCGTCAACAAAAAGCTAAACTTGAAAATATGTTTGCAAGTATGGCTGAAGGCGAAATTTCTGAAGTAAATGTTGTAATTAAGTCAGATGTTCAAGGTTCACTTGAAGCTATTAGTGACTCATTACTCAAGTTATCTACTGATGAAGTTAAAGTCAGAATCATAGGTTCAGGTGTTGGTGCTATCACTGAAACTGATGCAACATTAGCGGCGGCTTCAAATGCCATCGTGGTTGGTTTTAATGTTCGTGCTGATGCATCTGCGCGTAAAGTGATTGAATCTGAAAACATTGATTTACGCTACTATAGTGTTATTTACGCATTAATTGATGAAGTTAAGCAAGCCATGAGCGGCATGTTAGCGCCAGAATTCAAGCAAGAAATCATTGGTCTTGCACAAGTTCGTGACGTGTTTAAGTCGCCTAAAATCGGCGCTATTGCTGGTTGTATGGTTACTGAAGGTATCATTAAACGTAGTGCTCCAATTCGCGTATTACGTGACTTGGTTGTTATATACGAAGGTGAGCTTGAATCACTTCGTCGTTTCAAAGATGATGTTGCAGAAGTTCGTAACGGTACTGAATGTGGTATCGGTGTTAAGAACTACAATGATGTTCGCGTTGGTGACCAAATTGAAGTATTCGAAACAATAGAAATTAAGCGTACGCTATAACTTTAGATTATTGCTGATTGACTGCTTTTTAGGTTAATCGGCTTCAATGTAATGAGATAGCTCACTTACTGTTGTACAAATATTAAATGGGGGCTTTGCCTCCATTTTTGTTTATATATTAAAAGTTATCAGGTAAAAGTCCTCGATAATTTTATTAGGAGAATTTCCTATGGCAAGAGAATTTGCTCGTACCGACCGTGTCGGACAAGAAATACAAAAAGAAATCGCGACTATTTTAATGCGCGAAGTTAAAGATCCACGCTTAGTCATGACAACAGTTTCTGCTGTCGAATTGACACGTGATCTAGCTTACGCAAAAATATTCGTAACTTTTTTTACTAATGAAGTTTCAGAAATAAAAAGCTCTATTGAAGTCTTAAATGAAGCTGCTGGTTTTATTCGCTCGTTATTAGCGAAGAAATTACGTGCCCGTATTATGCCGCACTTACGTTTTGTTTATGACAGCTCTATGGCTGAAGGTGTTCGAATGAGTTCATTGGTTGATGAAGCTGTCGCTAGCGATAAGCATATTGCTGAAAGCTCAGAGCGAGATGCTACTGCTTCTAACGAAGCAACTGATATCAACAACGAAGAAAATTCATAGGGTACAGCTAGATGGCTAAACGCAGAAAAGGTCGCCCAATTAATGGGGTGATCCTACTTGATAAACCGTATGACATGTCATCGAACAGTGCTTTACAAAAAGTTAAGCGTATCTTCTTTGCACAGAAAGCCGGGCATACTGGGGCATTAGATCCACTTGCTACCGGTATGTTGCCGATTTGTTTAGGTGAAGGGACTAAGTTTTCTCAATTTTTACTGGATACCGATAAAACCTATCAAGTAACAGCAAAATTGGGTGTGCGTACTACAACCAGTGACGCTGACGGTGAAGTTGTTGCGGAAAAACGGGTTGATGTTTCAAGTGAGCAATTAGCAATAGCACTTGAGTCTTTTCGCGGTACCACACAGCAAATTCCTTCCATGTACTCAGCGTTAAAATACAAAGGCCAGCCTTTATATAAATATGCGCGAGAAGGTGTTGAAGTCCCTCGTGAATCACGAGACATTACGGTTTTTCGTTTAGACTTATTACGCTTTGAAGGTGACGAAGTTGATTTAGATATTCATGTATCTAAAGGCACCTATATTCGTACTATTATCGACGATTTAGGTGAACTGCTTGGTTGTGGCGCACATGTTGCTAATTTACGCAGAAGTGCCGTGGGAAATTATCCCACAGATAAAATGGTAACACTGGAACAATTACAAGCATTAGTTACACAAGCAGAAGAACAAGAGATAGCGCCATCTACGTTGCTTGACCCTTTATTATTACCGATGACGACAGCCTGTGATGGTATCCCTGAGGTTTTTATCGATGATATGTCTGCTAACTTTTTGCGCCATGGTAATCCAGTACAAGCAGCTAATGTTCCGGCTGAAGGTTTAGTGCAGGTTTTTGTTGGAGACAATATCAATGATGGGGAGTTTATTGGTGTTGGTCATATAGACGACAACGGTTTAATTGCACCAAAACGCATTATTGTTTTAGACGAATTTTTGAAAACGCTGTAATAAATTATTTAACATTTGAGGATATTGGCTGGTTATCGCCTATATCCGTAAAATAAAACAGCGTTTACTCCGGGTTAAATGTTATTGAGTCTAACGGCAAGTTAATAATGGCCTGACACAAATATCAGTTGCAATTTCGTCTGTCGCTGATACAATGCGCGCTCTTTTGTCACCTTAGCTGAATTAGTGTTTGGCGAGGTGCGAATTTTAAGTACTTTCGGGTACATCACACTAAGGATTTATTATGTCTTTAAATGCTACAGAAAAAGCTGCAATCGTTGCAGAATATGCTCAAAAAGAAGGTGATACTGGTTCACCTGAAGTACAAGTTGCTTTGTTAACTACACAAATCAACCATCTACAAGGTCACTTCAAAGAGCACATCCATGATCATCACTCACGTCGTGGTTTATTACGCATGGTTGCACAACGTCGTAAGTTACTTGATTACTTAAAAGGCAAAAATGTTGAGCGTTACACAACGGTAATCGCTAAATTAGGTCTACGTCGTTAATATGTGACTTATTTGTTACCTTTTCTCAAAGGTAATATCAAAAAAAAGGAGCTTTATAGCTCCTTTTTTTATTGCTCATTTACCGGGTCACTTGCCCAAACTTAGTCAAAGTACGCTTTTTTGTCTTTTCTTAATAACAATTCCCCTTTCTGGCTAGTAAATAGCGCGTTTGATAGTATAATGTGCCTGCAAATTTTTAGAAAATTTAAGCTTTTGCAAAACTAATCAATCCAAACTGTATAATTTTTTGTTCAACTTAAGCTGTTAAAATTTTGCTCTAAGTGAATAAATAATTGTACAGATTGGTTAATCAATGAAAATTTATATCTAGCTAAAAAGGAACATTTATGTTCAATACTGTTACAAAAACATTTGAATTCGGTCAACATACCGTTACTTTAGAAACGGGTGCTATCGCACGTCAGGCAACTTGTGCTGTTATGGCAAGCATGGACGATACGTGTGTATTAGTGTCTGTTGTTGGTAAGAAAGAAGCAAAACCAGGACAAGATTTTTTTCCATTAACGGTTAACTACCAAGAGCGTACATACGCAGCGGGTAAAATCCCAGGTGGTTTCTTTAAACGTGAAGGCCGTCCTTCTGAAGAAGAAACATTAATCTGTCGTTTGATTGACCGTCCGATTCGTCCACTTTTCCCAGATGGCTTTACTAACGAAGTTCAAGTTGTTATTACGGTTGTTTCTGCTAACCCAGAAATTGCCCCTGACATCATTTCTTTATTAGGTACATCTGCAGCTTTAGCTATTTCAGGTATGCCATTTAGTGGTCCTGTTGGCGCAGCACGTGTTGGTTATACTGACGGCAAATACATTCTTAACCCATTACAATCTGAATTAGAAACGTCTAAGTTAAACTTAGTTGTTTCAGGTACTGATTCTGCGGTACTAATGGTTGAGTCTGAAGCTGATATTTTATCTGAAGAAGTTATGCTTGGCGCTGTTATGTATGGCCATGAGCAAATGCAAACGGCTATCACAGCAATTAAAGAAATGGCTGCTGAAGTTAACAATCCTAAGTGGGATTGGGTTGCACCAGTTAAAAATGCTGACCTTATTGCTAAAATTGCAGAATTGAGTGAAGCACAAGTTAACGAAGCTTACCAAATCACTGAAAAAGCTGTTCGTTACGAAAAAATCAAAGAAATCCGCGATGTTGTTGTTGAAACATTATTAGCAAGTGACGCAGATCTTAACGTTCAAGAAGCGAAAGATTTATTCCATGACTTAGAAAAAACTGTTGTTCGTGGTCGTATTACTAAAGGCATGCCTCGCATCGATGGCCGTGATCCTGAAATGATCCGTGCCCTAGACGTAATGACAGGCGTATTACCAAGAACTCACGGTTCTGCGGTATTTACTCGTGGTGAAACACAAGCATTAGTTACGGCTACTTTAGGTACACAACGTGATGCACAGCGTCTTGATACGATTATGGGTGAGAAGACTGACGCATTTATGCTTCATTATAACTTTCCTCCATACTGTGTTGGTGAAACAGGTTTTGTCGGTTCTCCAAAGCGTCGTGAAATTGGCCATGGCCGTTTAGCAAAACGCGGTATGTTAGCGGTTATGCCTTCACTTGAAGAATTCCCATATGCGGTACGTATTGTTTCTGAAATTACAGAATCAAATGGTTCATCTTCAATGGCTTCTGTTTGTGGTGCTTCATTAGCATTAATGGATGCTGGTGTGCCAATTAAAGCTTCTGTTGCTGGTATTGCAATGGGCTTAGTTAAAGAAGGCGACGATTTTGTTGTTCTTTCAGACATTTTAGGTGATGAAGATCACTTAGGTGACATGGACTTTAAAGTAGCGGGTACTACCGGTGGTATTACTGCACTTCAAATGGACATTAAAATTGAAGGTATCACTAAAGAAATCATGCAACTTGCTTTAAACCAAGCAAAAGCTGCACGTACTCATATCTTATCTGTAATGGATGAAGCTATCTCTGGTCACCGTGATGATATTTCACAGTTTGCACCGCGCATTCATACCATCAAAGTTAGCCAAGATAAAATTCGTGACATCATTGGTAAAGGTGGTGCTACTATCCGCATGCTTACCGAAGAAACAGGTACAACTATCGAGATTGATGACGATGGTACTGTTAAAATTGCTGCAACTAATGGTGAGCAAGCTGAAGATGCGATTAATCGTATTAAAGCATTAACGGCTGAAATTGAAGTAGGTACAATTTACCAAGGTAAAGTAGTACGTATCGTTGATTTTGGTGCCTTTGTTAACGTACTTCCGGGTAAAGATGGTTTAGTTCACATCTCTCAAATCTCTGACGAACGTGTTAATGCTGTAAGTGACGTATTAACTGAAGGCCAGGAAGTTACGGTTAAAGTACTTGAAGTCGACCGTCAAGGCCGTGTACGTTTAAGTATTAAAGAAGCTACTGAGAAAAAAGAAGCACCAGCAACTGACGCTGCTGAATAGCTTACTTAAAAAGTTAGATAAAAAGGGAGCCTGATGGCTCCCTTTTTTATATACTAAAATGAGTCAATACAAAATTTCATTAGGTACATTATTTCTGTGAATAAATTATTTAAAGTAGCGCTTGTCATCGTCATCTCATCTTTACAAGGTTGTGCAAGCAACCCAGAAAATGACGCATCGCTCGCCATGAATCAACTTATTATTGTTGAACCATTAGCCATAAATTATAAAAGTGAAATAGCGATAGCCCGTCTAACTGATGTTATTCAAAGAGCTGAAATAACCGATGCACAACGAGCTGAACTTTATTATGACCGCGGTGTTGTTTACGACAGTGTTGGTTTACGTTCATTAGCCCGTCTTGATTTCAATCGAGCTTTGCGTTTAAAGCCAGACTTTGTCGATGCGTATAATTTTTTAGGGATCCATTTCACCCAATTGCAAGAGTTCAACCAAGCTTATGAGGCTTTTGATTCGGCCATAGATTTAGCGCCTGAACATGAATATGCCTATTTAAATAGAGGGATTGCTTTATATTATGGTGGTCGTGCTGAACTATCTATTGATGATTTTAGTACTTTTCAGCAACGAAAAAGCAATGATCCTTACCGTATTCTATGGATGTATTTAGCCGAGTCAGCGGCAAATAATCTTGATGCGCAAACATCATTAAAGCTCGCTGCAGAGCAAGTTGAAGAGAGTGTTTGGGCTAAAAATATCATTGAACTTTATCTTGGTGAGATCACAGAACAAAAGTTTATTAGCCAATTATCAATAGGCGTAAATTCTAATAAGGCCTTAAGTGAACGTTTGTGCGAGGCATATTTCTACTTAGGTAAATACTATCAACTCAAAGACAATAATGAACTTGCAGCAAACTTTTTTAAATTAGCCTTGAGTACTAATGTCTATGAATTTGTTGAACACAGATATGCCAAACTTGAATTAGACTTAATGCGACAAGAGATTGTTAAAGCCGCTAAATCGTCTTAATGTGATGATGGATGTTATTTACACCTGCAAATGAAATATAAAGCCAGCTTAATCATCATCAGCTTATTGACCGTTATATCAATAAGCGCTTTTTTATCGGTAAACTCATTAATTAAAGCCGTAGAAAATGGTTATGCTAACCACTCACAATTAACGGTTATAAAAGCGCTTAGCTTAAATACTCTTTTGTATAAGCATTTGAATACATATGTTGATAACGACCCAAGATGGCAAAATATTGCTAAATCACTGGCTAAAAGCGATGGTGAAGTGGCAATTAAATTAGCCAATTATTATAAAAATAAGCAAGGTGACAATAATCAAAATATCGAGCTCTGGCTTGCACAAGCCATTCGATTAGGTCATCAGCAAGCGAGAATAGACTTAGCAAAAATTTATTTTGCCCATAACAAACGACTCCTAGCTAAAAAATTATTACTACCAATAACCTCTAATGGATCTGCCTTAACGCTTTTACTTGAGATTTTAATTTCAATAGGAGAAAAACAAGAGATAGACCGATATTTTAAGCAGTTTGAGATGATGAGCGCTGAAAAGCCATCTGAAGAACTTGAGTCTTTTTCGAAAAAACTATTTCGTTATAAGGTCTTAAATCCCCCTAATATATCGTCACAAGCAAATTGTCTGGCAAGCATTGCCCCCTTTGCAACGAATCTACGCGACTTAGCATATTTTGAAGAACTGATATCTTCATCGACGTTAGCAACATTACAACCTTATCTGTGTTTTTCACCGGTACAATACATCAGCAAAATAACACTCGCTTGTCAGCAAAATACTAATGAAGCGATCCGATGTGACGAATCTATCTGGCCAAACAATAAGCGAGTGTTAGCAGACAGGTTCATTGCTGTGCTTGTTGAAAAAGGTGGCGCTAACGTAAACGCGGGTATTTTATATATTGATCGTCATGATAATGCAGAAGTCTTTTATCATGAACTGGCTCATTTGCTTGGTTTTATTGATGAGTACGCGCTACCAAAAAATCATTCTCGTTGCTTGGCTGTGCAAAACGCTATGTTCTCCCATAATGTTGCAATTTTGCCACGCTTTTATCAAGGCTCTCGTGAGAAAGTCCGTGCGATAATTCTCAGCGAATTACCTTGGGCTAAATATATTTCAAGGGAAACATCGTTAGTGACTCATACTGCGCAAGGTTGGAAGTTAGGGACTGTTTCTAAAGAAGGTGATAGCGTAGGTGCTTTTATTGCTGAAAGCTGTAATGAAAAAGACTTTGTTGCAATAAAGCCTTTAAAGCAAAGAACTAGGATGCGTTATTATCAAACAGGCTTTCCAGTTTTATACTTAAAATTGCTAGCCGATAACCCCGAAAAGTTTTTAATGCCACACTATTTACATAATGTGAATCTAGCATTAAAAGCAAAAAAATAACGCTTTCGCGCTATTTTGATCAGCCAGGTTAGTTGAGAAAAGCTCTGCCTAACCTAAAGGAATAGGGCCAATAAATGCCTTACTCGCTTTAGTGGTCTCGTATTTATGGGGACTTTGAGACGTATTCATTTTCTTCTTTGGCTTCTTAATAATCATAGTCGCGGTTTTAACTTTTGCTATTGGCCACATAGTATTGTGATTAAGTGCACTTATCTCTTCATCTGTGATGTTATTTGAAACGGCTGTTGTAAAACCTTCTTGTGCTGGTTTTGGATGCTTATTTACTTTAATGAACCATGAAAATAACTTCATACTTTTCACCCTTTATTTTCTTTACTGTCTAACTTTAGTTTAAAATAGACAAATTCACCCATTATTTTGGACTTTTGTCTAAATAAATTAGCGAGACCGTTGATTGTTTAAATGATCAATTTTTATCGTATTATCAGGTATAATTGTGTCAGTAATATTATCTTTGCATGTAATCTCTTATGAATAAATTCGATGTCAGCACATTTCGCCAGCATTTTCCTTTGCTCAGTAATACCGTCAACGACTTGGCGTTAGTTTATTTCGACAATGGTGCTACCACTCAAAAGCCTCATGTGGTTATCGATACCGAAGCTGAGGTATATCAGCAATATAATGCTAATGTTCATCGTGCCTCACATGCTCTGAGTGCTAAAGCTACTTTGGCTTTTGAGCAAGCTAGAGCTAAGGTGCAACAGTTTATTCAAGCCAAATACTTAGAAGAAATCATTTGGACTCCAGGTACAACGGGAGGAATTAATTTAATTGCTCAGAGTTGGGGGCAGAAAAATTTACAAGTGGGCGATGAAATATTATTAAGCCATGCTGAGCATCACGCTAACATAGTGCCTTGGCAGATGATTGCCGAAAAAACTGGCGCTATTATTAAAGTTTTACCTTTAGATGCTAGCGGCCGGATCGATGAAAATGGCTTAGCGGATTATTTTAATGAAAAAACTAAGGTGGTCAGTTTTACGCATATTTCTAACGTGATTGGTAAAGTGAATCCCGTTAAAAAAATCATCACCTTAGCAAAAAAATATAAAGCCATAACCGTTATTGACGGTGCTCAAGCTTGTGCCCACTTAACACTAAATATGCAAACCCTAGACTGTGACTTCTACGTTTTTTCAGCACACAAAATGTTTGGACCAACCGGCGTTGGTGTTTTATACGGTCGACGTGACTTATTAACGGCTATGCCTCCTTATCAGGGCGGTGGTGAAATGATTAAAAAAGTCAGTTTCCAAGGAACATCATTTAACCAACTCCCCTTTAAATTTGAAGCTGGGACACCGAACTATGCTGGTGTTATTGCTTTCTCTGCCAGTATTGAATTCATTAATTCATTTGGAGTAACTCAGTTAGCAAAATATGAAAGTTTGCTGACATCCTACTGTTATGAAAAATTAACACAAATTAAAGCGGTTAAATTTGTTGTTGAGGAAAGACCTGATATTAGCGTACTTTCATTTACCGTCTGTGGTGCACACAATTACGATATTGCCAGCGGGCTAGATGCATATGGTATTGCCATTAGAAGTGGACACCATTGTGCGATGCCCTTAATGGATTATTTAAAATTAAGTGGCTGTATTAGAGTTTCATTAGCGGCTTATAATACTTATGCAGAAATTGATTTTTTTATTGAAAAACTAAACTTACTGATCCAAGGCGCGGATGACAATGTTGATAAAATTATTATTGAGCCACTTCACTTAGCACAGCCGGTCAATAAAACTAATCACTCAGCTATGATAGCAAGATTTAGTTTATTAAAAGGCTGGGACTCTCGTCATCGAGAAATAATGATGCTGGGTAAGTCTTTAGTTAGAATGGATAAAAGCTTCCGTAACAACACGACTTTAATTGTAGGATGCGAAAGCCATGCTTGGTTAATGGCAACTAAAAATACTCAAGATGAGTTTATTTTTAGTTGCGACAGTGACGCTAAAGTCATTCGAGGTTTAATGGTGATTATATTAGCTGCTTTTCAGCAGCTTACATCAGCACAGATATTAGCGTTTGACGACCAATCTTATTTTTCAACGTTGGGTTTGTTACAGCACTTGAGCCCATCACGTAGTAATGGCGTTAAAGCCATTGTTGAAAAAATTAAAATGATGGCAAGGCAACATTAAAGCTGACGCTTAGCTAAATATTTCTTAATCGCACGGCTGGTTGCAAAGAAAGCAAATGTGGCTGTAACGTGAGTAACCGCGCCAAAACCTGAGCTGCAATCTAACCGAACCGAACCATTTTGTGTTTGCTTTGCGTGACAAACATTGCCATTTTCGTCAGGATAAACCAGTTGTTCTGTAGAAAAAACAGCATCAATTGAAAACTTTCGCTTATTGCTTGTTTTCGCATCGGCTTTCGGGAAGTTAAATTCACGGCGCAGTTGATTTTTTACCTTA
This sequence comes from Colwellia sp. MB3u-55, assembly GCF_014076785.1. Lineage (NCBI taxonomy): Bacteria > Pseudomonadati > Pseudomonadota > Gammaproteobacteria > Alteromonadales > Colwelliaceae > Colwellia > Colwellia sp. MB3u-55. Next base: position 98,673 of record NZ_JACGUS010000110.1, on the reverse strand, counting down.
GCGAGCAATGGATCTTGATAAGTTTGGCTTAAGTCACACAGTTGAATCTTGCTTGGATCTGTTTGCCCTCCTGCGCCACCAATAGTAATTACCGGTATTTTATTACGTTTACAATGAGCAATAATAGCCGTTTTTATTTTCACTGAGTCAATAGCATCGATGACATAATCAAAATCGTTAGTTAATAGTTCACGCAAATTATCAAAAGTGACAAAATCTTCAATGACATTGACCTGACAGCTTGGATTAATTTGCTTAATACGTTCAGCCATCACATCGACCTTACTTTCTCCAATCGTTTCAGTAAGGGCATGAATTTGTCTATTGATATTGGTTGTACAGATATCATCTAAATCAATTAATGTTATCGAACCAATCCCTGTTCTTGCTAAAGATTCAGCAGCCCAAGAACCAACACCACCAATGCCTATTACACAGAAGTGCGCTTTTTCTAATAAAGCAGCACCTGCAACGCCGTAAAGACGTGCAATCCCACCAAATCTCATTTGATATTCAGACATACCGTTATCATTAACTCATAAAATTTTTAACATTATAAGGGTGAATTAACAGTGAATACAGCAAATCCCGTAAGCAATTAACTTTTTTCGTTATCTCGCTATTTTTACCCTGACCAATGACGACTTTATCCGCTGGCTGCAGTTTAATTTAAAGTGTTGAGGTACCGGAATTATCATGGCTTAGATGATCTATTAATAAATTAATGATTGAGAAGGGTAAGGTGATACTTAAAGTTGATTTAGCTGGGTATAGTGTTGAAAAATAAATATGCAGTGGCAAGGTATTAATTATTTTGCTTATAATTGATAAATCATCAGTATTTAAGAAAAAATATTGTAGTATTTTTTTGCTATTATTGGTACAGATATAACCCAGTATTAAGCTAAACCATCAGTTTTTGTTTTTTTAACTCTTTATTTATTAACACTATTTTTTATGTGTATAGTTGATATTTTTTATTTTTATAACGTGCAATTATTGAGCTTTCTATGTTTTTATCAAGGTAATGTTGGTTTTATTACAGCAAAGGGAACATTTATATTAGGTTGATGCAAAAAATCTCCTAATAGTGGAAGAAAAAAGGGTTATTAACTGTTTTTATTTTGTGACTAAAATTGAAGAAATAAAAAAGGTAGCGTGAGCTACCTTTCAAAGAGTGATTTATAAAATAAATAATTATCTTTTATTTAATGGGATAAATTCACGGTCAATTTCACCAATATAGTTTTGACGAGGACGACCAATTTTTTGACCCGCTTGACCCAACATTTCATCCCAGTGAGAAATCCAACCCACGGTACGAGACATAGCAAATACTACTGTGAACATGTTGGTAGGAATACCGATAGCTTTCAATATGATACCTGAGTAAAAATCTACATTCGGGTAAAGTTTTTTCTCAATAAAGTATGGGTCTTCAAGGGCTACTTTTTCAAGAGCCATTGCCACGTCTAAAAGAGGATCTTTTATGCCTAACTCTTTTAATACTTCATGGCATGTTTCACGCATTACTGTCGCGCGTGGATCAAAGTTTTTGTAAACACGATGTCCGAAACCCATTAAGCGGAACGAATCACTCTTATCTTTAGCACGAGCAACAAATTCGTCAACACGATCTAATGTACCAATTTGCTCAAGCATTTTTAAACAGGCTTCGTTAGCGCCACCATGTGCAGGGCCCCACAAAGATGCCACGCCTGCAGCAATACATGCATAAGGGTTAGCACCAGAAGAGCCGGCTAAACGGACTGTTGAAGTTGAAGCGTTTTGCTCGTGATCTGCATGTAATGTAAATATTCTATCCATGGCACGGGCAACAGTAGGGCTAACAACATACTCTTCTGCAGGTACAGAGAACATCATATGCAGGAAGTTTTCCGCATAGCTCAATTCATTACGTGGATAAACGAATGGCTGACCAATGCTGTATTTGTAAGCCATCGCTGAAATAGTTGGCATTTTAGCAATTAAGCGATGCGCACTACGCATACGTTGCACAGGATCTTCAATGTCTAAATCGCTATGATAAAATGAAGACATAGCACCAACAACACCACAAAGCATTGCCATTGGGTGTGCATCAGGTAAGAAACCTTGGAAAAAATGAGCCAGTTTCTCGTGAACCATAGTATGGTTGGTAATAATATTAACAAACTCATCATATTGAGTCATTGTTGGTGCATCACCATTTAACAAAATATAACAAACTTCTAGATAATTAGCTTGTTTAGCTAAACTGTCAATTGGATAACCACGATGTTGTAAAATACCTTTCCCACCATCGATATAAGTAATAGCTGATTCACATGAAGCGGTTGCTAAGAAACCCGGATCATAAGTGAAATAACCATACTTACCCAAAGTTCTGATGTCTATTACGTCGTTACCGGCGCTACCTGAAAGTATTGGTAAATCTGCAACTACGTTACCATCAATACTGAGAGTGGCTTTAGATTCAGCCATATGTTTAATCCCCTATAAATTATTTAATTCGCTTTGCTGAACTTACTTTTGAAAAGTTAGTCAGTTTTTATGAATATAAAACTAACCGTATTCTACTTCATTATACCCCCTTAAAGTCAAACCAATTGTTTCTACCTTAGACTAAAGTTAGATAATTGCTAAAGTAGCTCAAATAATAGTCTAATATCTTTAAAATAAAGGTGAAATTCTCGCGTAAGAAAATTGTAATTAAAAATGTTCAGCTATATAATCAAGCTGATTTAATTTTTTATTTGTAGGCTATTCCATTAACAGACAAATATTAACTAAGATCACTAGGGGATTGTTCAATTAATGGTAAATATGTTTAGTTATCTCATTGGGCAATAGTAAAAAAGTTGAAGACTCAAAAAACTCTTTAGGCGAAATTGTGAAAAAACAACGTCCTGTAAACCTAGATCTGACTACAATCAAAATGCATCCTTCGGCAAACGCCTCGATATTGCACCGTATTTCTGGTGTCATTATGGTATTTGCTATTGGTATTTTATTGTGGACACTTTCATTATCTCTATCTTCCGCTGAAGGATTTGCTCAAATTCAAGCATTTCTTGATGGCTTCCTATTCAAATTCATTTTGTTTGGCATAATCTCTGCGTTAACCTTCCATATATTAATGGGTGTTCGTCACTTATTCATGGATTCAGGCTATTTTGAAGAATTAGCTTCAGGTAATTCCAGTGCTAAATTTGCTATGGCTCTTTGGTTTGTGTTAACTGTAGTAGTAGGAGTATGGTTATGGTAAGTAACATTGCTACTGTAGGCCGAAATGGCGTACATGATTATATGCTGGTAAGAGCGAGCGCTATAATCTTAACAATATATACATTAATAATTGCTGGCTTTTTTGTGGTTACCCCAGAAGTTACTTTTGAAACATGGCATGGGTTTTTTAGCCTAATGTCAGTGAAAATTGCAACACTGCTTGCTCTTTTATCACTTGTTGTACATGCATGGATTGGTATTTGGCAAGTATTGTCGGATTACATCAAACCAGTATTTTTACGTGGGTCATTACAATTTCTCTTTTCTGTTACTTTGTTAGTCTACCTTGCGGCAGGCTTTTTAATTGTGTGGGGTGTATAAGTGGGCGTTCCAATTCGTGAATTTGACGCTATAGTTATTGGCGCCGGTGGTGCAGGTATGCGCGCTGCATTAGCTATTTCTGAATCAGGTAAATCTTGTGCCTTGATTTCTAAAGTTTTTCCTACTCGTTCTCATACAGTATCTGCCCAAGGTGGTATCACTGTTGCGCTAGGTAATGCGCATGAAGATCATTGGGAACAACATATGTACGATACCGTTAAAGGCTCTGATTATATCGGAGATCAAGACGCAATCGAATACATGTGTAAAACGGGTCCTGAATCTATTATTGAGCTAGAGAAAATGGGTTTACCTTTTTCTCGTACTGAAGAAGGTAAGATTTATCAACGTCCTTTCGGTGGTCAATCTAAAAACTTTGGTGGCGAACAAGCGGCACGTACAGCAGCCGCAGCCGATCGTACTGGCCATGCTTTATTACATTGCTTGTACCAACAAAACGTTAAAAATAAAACTAATGTCTACTCTGAATGGTATGCACTAGATTTAGTTAAAAATAGTGACGGTGCTATCGTTGGTACAACCGCTATTTGTATCGAAACAGGCGAGATTGTTTACTTTAAAGCTCGTGCTACGGTATTAGCTACCGGTGGTGCTGGTCGTATCTATGCATCAACAACTAATGCTCACATCAATACTGGTGACGGTGTTGGCATGGCAGTTCGTGCTGGCATACAGATGCAAGACATGGAAATGTGGCAGTTTCATCCAACAGGAATCGCTGGTGCAGGTACGCTTGTTACTGAAGGTTGTCGTGGAGAAGGTGGTTACCTGCTTAACAAAGACGGCGAACGTTTCATGGAACGTTACGCACCAAATGCTAAAGATTTAGCCGGTCGTGACGTAGTTGCTCGTTCTATGATGACAGAGATCCGCGAAGGTCGTGGTTTTGACGGTCCTATGGGTCCTCATCTTAAACTAAAACTTGATCATTTAGGCCGTGAAACGCTTGAAAAACGTTTACCAGGTGTTTGTGATTTATCTAAAACATTTGCACACGTAGATCCAGCAGTAGAACCTATTCCAGTTATACCAACTTGTCATTATCAGATGGGTGGTGTTCCTTGTAATGTGAATGGCCAAGCGATTAACTTTAACCCAGAAACGGGTAAAGAAACTATCGTTGAAGGGTTGTTTGCCGTTGGTGAAATCGCTTGTGTATCTGTTCATGGTGCAAACCGTTTAGGTGGTAATTCTCTTCTTGATTTAGTGGTCTTTGGCCGTGCAGCGGGTAATTTCTTAGGCACTTACCTAAATGATACGCAAAGCGGAAAAGATGCCTCTGAGTCTGACTTAGAAGCTTCATTAGCACGTAATAATCGTTGGGAGTCATCTGTGAAAGGTGGAGAAAGTCCAACTGAAATACGTAAAGATTTGCAAAAATGTATGCAATTTAACTTCTCGGTATTCCGTGAAGGTGATGCTATGGCTGAAGGCATGAAAGAGTTGACTGATATCCGTGAACGTCTTCAGCATGCGAGCCTCGATGATAAGTCTTCAGAATTTAATACGCAACGTATCGCGTGTTTAGAATTAGATAACTTGATGGAAACAGCTTATTGTACAGCTAAAGCGTCTAATTTCCGTACTGAATCACGTGGTGCTCATGCGCGCGCAGATTTTGCTGTTCGTGATGATGAAAACTGGTTATGCCATAGTATTTATACGCCAGAGACACAAGCTATGTCTAAGCGTAAAGTAAATATGGAACCCGTTCACCGTGAAGCTTTCCCACCGAAAGCCCGCGTATATTAATAGGAGCATTGCAATGAAACAAATTTTTTCGATTTATCGTTACAACCCTGATGTTGATAATGCACCTTATATGAAAGATTATGAGCTGGATATTCCAGAAGGCTCAGATATGATGGTACTTGATGCACTTATTTTATTAAAAGAGCAAGATACTACTATATCTTTCCGTCGTTCATGTCGTGAGGGTGTATGTGGCTCTGATGGTATGAATATTAACGGTAAGAATGGTTTAGGTTGTATTACACCATTATCGGCTGTTCCAGCAAAGAAAATAGTGTTACGCCCTTTACCTGGTTTACCGGTAGTACGTGATTTAGTTATTGATATGACGCAGTTCTATAATCAATATGAAAAAATCAAGCCGTTCTTAATTAATGATGGTAAAAACCCTCCAGCACGTGAGCATCTTCAGTCTATTGAAGAGCGTGAAAAGCTTGATGGTTTATATGAGTGTATTTTATGTGCTTGTTGTTCAACTTCTTGTCCGTCTTTCTGGTGGAACCCAGATAAGTTTATTGGACCAGCAGGTTTGTTGCATGCTTATCGCTTTTTAATTGATAGCCGTGATACTGCAACTGAAGAACGTTTAGATGGTTTGCAAGATGCCTACAGCGTATTCCGTTGTCATGGTATTATGAACTGTGTTGATGTTTGTCCAAAAGGATTAAACCCAACGAAAGCTATCGGCCATATTAAGTCGATGTTGATTTCACGCGCAGTATAAAATTAAATAGCAGAGTGTTAGATGAAATTATCTAGCACTTTGGTGTTTTAAAACAGGAATAGTCATCATTAGCAGATGACAATTAGCCATTAGTCTAGTTGACTTGCTAACGATAATTGTTTATTTTTTTATTGCTTTTATCCCATAAAGGAACAGGCAATGCCCGAAGGTACAATGAAGGCTTGGTTAGAGTCTTCTCATTTAAGTGGTGCTAACGCTACTTACATTGAAGAATTATACGAATCTTATTTGGATAACTCCCAATCTGTTTCTGCAGAATGGCGAACGTTATTCCAACAACTTCCAAAAATTGAAGGTGCTGACTTAGAATTCAGGCACTCTGAAATCCGCAATGAATTTAAAGAATTAGCTAAGCAATCCCATAAAACTGTTGTTGTTTCTGGTAGCAGTGATGCCAAACAAGTTAAAGTTTTACAACTAATTAATGCTTTTCGTTTTCGTGGACATCAAAATGCCAACCTTGACCCATTAGGTTTGTGGAAGCGAGATAAGGTACGCGATTTACAACTGTCGCATCATGAACTTTCAGAAAACGACTTTGACACAGAGTTCAATGTCGGATCATTTGCTACTTCCCAAGATGCGATGAAGTTAGGTGACTTATACAATGCCCTTAAAACTACTTACTGTGGTTCTATCGGTGCTGAATATATGCACATTACTGACACCGATGAAAAACGTTGGATCCAACAACGTTTAGAGTCTGTTCAGTCGCAAGCAAAATTTTCTGTCGAGCAAAAAGAAGAAATTCTTAAAGGCCTTATCGCTGCTGATGGTATTTGTAAATACCTTGGTGCAAAGTTTCCAGGCGCTAAACGTTTCTCCCTTGAAGGTGGTGATGCGTTAATACCTATGCTGAAAGAACTTATTTCTCGTGCTGGCACACAAGGCACTAAAGAAGTTGTTATTGGTATGGCTCACCGTGGCCGATTAAATGTCTTAGTTAACGTGATGGGTAAAAATCCATCAAAGCTATTTGATGAGTTTGGCGGTAAACACGATGAAATTTTATCTTCAGGTGATGTTAAATATCACCAAGGTTACTCATCAGATTTTGTAACGCCTGGTGGCAATGTTCATTTAGCTTTGGCCTTTAACCCATCGCATCTAGAAATTGTTAACCCCGTTGTTATTGGCTCAGTCCGTGCGCGTCAAGACAGACGTGGTGATAAAGTCGGTGATACGGTTCTTCCTGTTACTATTCATGGTGATGCTGCAATTGCCGGTCAGGGTGTTGTTCAAGAAACTTTTAATATGTCACAAGCGCGTGCATTTAAAGTTGGCGGAACGATACGTATCGTTGTTAATAATCAGGTCGGTTTTACAACGTCTAATCCTGCAGATACGCGCAGTGGTGAATATTGTACTGAAATTGCAAAAATGGTTTCAGCACCGATTCTTCATGTTAATGGCGATGACCCAGAAGCTGTTATCTTGGCAACACAAATTGCCCTTGATTATCGCAACGAATTTAAGCGTGATGTCGTTATCGACCTTGTTTGTTACCGTCGTCATGGTCACAATGAAGCTGATGAGCCTAGTGCAACGCAGCCATTGATGTACAAAAAAATTAAGAAACACCCGACACCTCGTCAATTATATGCACAGCAACTTGATACAGAGGGTTCAATCAATTTAGATAAGTCGAATGAATTAACCCTTTATTATCGTAAATTGCTAGACGAAGGTCAGTGTACGGTTGAACAATGGCGACCTATGACAGAACATTCTGTCGATTGGACTCCATACCTTGGCCATGAGTGGGACGATGATTACGATAAAGAAATTTCTGTTGAAAAGCTGAAAGAACTTGCCAGTAAATTGTCAACATATCCTGAGACTCATCCTGTACAAGGTCGTGTTAAGAAGATATATGATGATCGTGTTAAAATGGCATCGGGTGAAAAATTACTCGATTGGGGTATGGCAGAAAACTTAGCTTATGCCTCGATTGTTGATTTAGGTAAACGTGTTCGTATTACTGGGCAAGACTCTGGTCGCGGTACTTTTTTCCATCGTCATGCTGTTTTACATAACCAAGATGATGCGAGCAAATACTTACCTTTGCAAAATATTCGCGAAGGACAAGGTCCATTCGATATTCATGACTCAGTGTTGTCAGAAGTATCAGTAGTTGCCTTTGAATATGGCTATACCACAGCAGAGCCTGCAGGGCTTACTATTTGGGAAGCGCAATTTGGTGATTTTGCTAACTGTGCACAAGTAGTCTTTGACCAATTTATTAGTTCGGGTGAGCAAAAGTGGGGCCGTTTATGTGGTTTAACTATGTTGTTGCCTCATGGCTATGAAGGTCAAGGTCCTGAGCATTCATCTGCACGATTAGAGCGCTTCTTACAACTTTGTGCCGATCATAATATGCAAGTTTGTGTGCCATCAACACCTGCGCAAGTATTTAACATGCTACGCCGTCAAGTTGTTCGTCCTATGCGTCGTCCATTGATTGTTATGTCGCCTAAGTCATTATTAAGACATCCTTTAGCGGTCTCTTCATTAGAAGAGTTATCGACAGGTGTGTTTCATAATGTCATTGGTGAAGTTGATGATATCGACCCGAAAAAAGTCACACGCGTCGTTTTTTGTAGTGGTAAAGTTTACTATGAATTACTTGATCAGCGTCGCAAGAGTGAGCAAGAAAATGTTGTTATCATTCGAATCGAGCAGCTATATCCATTTCCAGAAGAAGAGCTTCAAGCAGAGTTGGCCAAATACCAGCATGTTAAGCAATTCGTTTGGTGTCAGGAAGAACCGCAAAACCAAGGTGCATGGTATTGTTCACAGCATCACTTTAGAGCGGCAATACCTGAAGGTACTTATTTGACATATGCTGGTCGTAAGGCCTCTGCAGCACCAGCTGTAGGTTATATGTCTGTCCATGTAAAAGAACAACAAGCGCTAGTCAATGACGCGCTATCTGTTGAAGACTAGTGAGTAAGGAATAAAATAAATGACCACCGAAATTAAGGTTCCCGTTTTACCTGAATCTGTTGCTGATGCAACCGTAGCTACTTGGCATGTTCAAGTAGGTGATAAAGTTTCACGTGACCAAGTATTAGTAGATATTGAAACTGACAAAGTTGTGCTTGAAGTACAAGCTGTCGTTGACGGAGTGATCACTGAGATTTCTCAAGCCGAAGGCGCAACAGTATTAGGCGAGCAAGTCATTGCAATCCTCACTGAAGGCGATGCATCAGCTGATGTTTCAGCTCCTGCAGCGGCAAAATCAGCTCCAGCGACAACAGCAGTGAAAGTTATCGACATCATAGTACCGGTTTTACCTGAGTCTGTTGCAGATGCAACAGTTGCTACTTGGCATGTTGCTGAGGGTGATACAGTTTCTGTTGACCAAAACTTGGTTGATATCGAAACGGATAAAGTTGTTCTAGAAGTTGTTGCTCAAGATAATGGTGTGATTGGTAAGATAATCCACGTTGAAGGTGACACGGTATTAGGTTCACAAGTTATTGGCCAACTTAATGCGGGCGCAACAACAAGTGCTCCTGCAGCTACTTCAGAAGATGCGATTAGCTCTGATGAATTAGCTAGCCCTTCTGTTCGTCGTTTAATGACAGAAAAAGGCTTAACAGCCGCTAATGTTAGAGGTACAGGTAAAGGTGGACGTATTTCTAAAGAAGATGTTGAAGCAGCGGCTAATAAACCTGCAACAGCAGCTCCAGCGGCAAAAACTGCTGCTGCGACACCTGTTGCACAAGATTTAGGCGAACGTACGCAAAAACGTGTACCTATGACACGTTTACGCAAGACAATTGCCAAACGTTTATTAGAAGCTAAAAATTCAACGGCAATGCTAACAACGTTTAACGAAGTTAACATGAAGCCAATTATGGATCTTCGTAAGCAATATAAAGATCTTTTTGAGAAGACGCATGATACGCGCTTAGGCTTCATGTCATTTTATGTTAAAGCGGTTACTGAAGCATTGAAACGCTTTCCAGCGGTTAATGCATCAATAGATGGTGACGATATTGTTTATCATAACTTTTTTGACATCTCAATTGCTGTTTCCACGCCACGTGGCTTAGTAACACCAGTATTACGTGATGCAGATCAATTAGGTATGGCAGCGATTGAAAATGGTATTCGTGACTTAGCAATAAAAGGTCGCGACGGAAAGCTTTCAATTGAAGATATGACCGGCGGTAATTTCACTATTACTAACGGTGGTGTTTTTGGTTCATTACTTTCAACACCTATTTTAAACTTACCGCAAGCGGCTATTTTAGGTATGCATAAAATCCAAGACAGACCTATGGCTGTTGATGGAAAAGTTGAAATACTTCCTATGATGTACTTAGCACTTTCTTATGATCATCGCTTAATCGATGGTAAAGAATCTGTTGGCTTTTTAGTGGCAATTAAAGACTTGTTAGAAGATCCAACACGTCTACTTCTTGATATATAATCGAGAATATTAAATCTTTTGATTTAGACTATAGTATTAGCTCTGGGGACTTTGTTCCTTAGAGCTTTTATACTATAATCGATCAAATTTTTTCGATGATAGCGAATTTTATTTATATTTATGATTAAAATTAAGATTTTACTTATATTTATAACTAAGAACAGCTGTCATCATCATTCACAGATAAATGGAAATACACCATGAATTTGCATGAGTATCAAGCGAAACAATTATTCGCTGAATATGGTTTACCAGTTTCTGAAGGTTTCGCTTGCGATACACCTCAGGAAGCTGCAGAAGCGGCTGATAAAATCGGCGGCACTATGTGGGTTGTTAAAACTCAAGTTCACGCAGGCGGTCGCGGTAAAGCGGGCGGCGTTAAGCTAGTTAAATCTAAGCAAGAAATCAAAGATTTTGCTCAAAACTGGTTAGGTAAGAACTTAGTGACTTACCAAACTGACGCGAACGGTCAACCAGTTGCTAAAATTTTAGTAGAAAGCTGTACTGATATTGCTAACGAATTATACCTTGGTGCTGTTGTTGACCGCGCAAGTCGTAAAGTCGTATTCATGGCCTCTACTGAAGGCGGTGTTGATATTGAGAAGATTGCTGAAGAGACTCCTGAGTTAATTCATCAAGCTGAAATCGATCCACTTGTTGGCGCTCAACCTTACCAAGCTCGTGAATTAGGCTTTAAGTTAGGTTTAAACCCAACGCAAATGAAGCAATTTGTTAAGATCTTTTTAGGCCTTGCAAAAATGTTTGAAGATTTTGATTTCGCCTTATTAGAAATCAACCCGTTAGTTATTACTGACGAAGGTAATCTTCATTGTTTAGATGGCAAAATTGGTATCGATGGTAATGCTTTATACCGTCAACCTAAAATGCGCGCGTTCCACGATCCATCTCAAGAAGATGAACGTGAAGCACATGCAGCACGCTTTGAATTAAACTACGTAGCCTTAGACGGTAACGTTGGTTGTATGGTTAACGGTGCAGGCCTAGCAATGGGTACTATGGATATCGTAAATCTACACGGCGGCAAGCCAGCTAACTTCTTAGATGTTGGCGGCGGAGCGACGAAAGAACGTGTTTCTGAAGCATTCAAAATCATTCTTTCTGACGACAATGTTAAAGCTGTTTTAGTTAACATCTTTGGCGGTATCGTACGTTGTGACATGATTGCTGAAGGTATTATTGGTGCGGTTAAAGAAGTAGGCGTTAAAGTACCAGTTGTAGTACGTTTAGAAGGCACTAATGCTGAATTAGGTCGTGAAGTTCTTAAAAACTCTGGCTTAGATATCATTGCTGCTGAGTCATTAACTGATGCAGCGACAAAAGTTGTAGCAGCTGCGGAGGGCAAATAATGTCTATCTTAATTAACAAAGATACTAAAGTAATCTGTCAAGGTTTTACCGGTGGCCAAGGTACATTCCATTCAGAACAAGCACTTGAATACGGTACACAAATGGTTGGTGGCGTAAGCCCAGGTAAAGGCGGTCAAACGCATCTAGGCCTACCAGTATTTAACACAGTACGTGAAGCTGTAGAAGCAACTGGCGCAACAGCAACAGTTATTTATGTTCCAGCTCCTTTCTGTAAAGATGCAATTTTAGAAGCAATTGATGCAGGCATCGAGCTTATCGTTACTATTACTGAAGGTATTCCTACTTTAGATATGGTTGACGTTAAAGCTAAGCTTGATCAATCAGGCGTTCGTATGATCGGTCCTAACTGCCCAGGTGTTATTACTCCTGGCGAAACTAAGATTGGTATCATGCCTGGTCATATCCATTTACCAGGTAAAGTAGGTATTGTTTCACGTTCTGGTACGCTTACTTACGAAGCCGTTAAGCAAACAACTGATGCAGGTTTTGGCCAATCTACTTGTGTAGGTATTGGTGGCGACCCTATCCCAGGTACTAACTTCATCGACGTATTGGAAATGTTCCAAAACGATCCACAAACTGAAGCAATTGTAATGATTGGTGAAATTGGCGGAACTGCTGAAGAAGAAGCGGCTGAATATATCAAAGCACACGTTACTAAGCCTGTTGTATCTTACATTGCTGGTGTTACTGCACCAGAAGGTAAGCGTATGGGTCACGCTGGCGCGATTATCGCCGGTGGTAAAGGTACAGCTGATGAGAAATTTGCAGCATTAGAAGCGGCTGGTGTTAAAACTGTTCGTTCTTTAGCTGATATCGGCGTAGCACTTAAAGAAAAAACAGGTTGGTAAGCTAACGCTGCTCATTTGTAATTCTTAATAAAAACCCGCATTCTCAATAAGAGAGTGTGGGTTTTTTTAAATACCTGTTGTGCTCTATATTTCGATAATTCAATGCAACTGAATATTTTTCTTGAATCTAAGTAACAACATTAAACCATTCAACATCAAGCAACAGTATTCTAATATTACTTTCATATAAACAGATATCAGCTTAACCTCACCATATTGTTTTTCTATCCCTATTTGCCTCTTTTTGAAAATACTTATGCATTGTACATTCTAGTCTTCATAAACTCTCTCTTGCTTGAACTTTCATCTTTAATACTGTGTAAATTTACTCATCCATCATTTGACCGTATAAAAAAACCTATTAAAGTCCCGATAATCTTGAAATTAACTAACATATTGTCTTACTGTATTTATTTCAGTATCCACTTTTGTCGTTCTGAATTATTTCATTTCCATTGTCGTCATGCTGAATTTATTTCAGTATCTGGGGTTTGAGTTGTTAAGGTCGAGATCCTGAAAAAAGTTCAGGATGACGGAGTTTGAGTTCATGCTGAATTTATTCAAGTTACCATTCTCATCGTTCTGAATTATTTCATTTCCATTGTCGTCATGGTGAATTTATTTCAGTATCTGGGCTTGGAGTTGTAAGGTCGAGATCCTGAAACAAGTTCAGGATGACGCCGTTTGAGTTCATGCTGAATTTATTAAAGTTACCATTCTCGTCGTTCTGAATTATTTTATTTCCCACTCTCGTCATGCTGAATTTATTTCAGTATCTGGTCTTGGAGTTGTTAAGGTCGAGATCCTGAAACAATTTCAGGATGACGGAGTTTGGGGGTAGGAGAGATTAAATGGACACTCACTTTAATTTACTAGCTTTGATTTTGTTAAGGGGTTTGATTGTCAGTAGGCTGACTTCTCCAAAAGAAGGGATGAACGCCTAAGCCTCTTTAGGCTCAGAGAGCGCTTTTGCATAAGCTCGCATTAAACCATATCGCAACCCCCAAGCCGTTATTCTATAATTTTTTATACGGAACTAGGGAGATAATTAGTATGTTAATTAACTATTCTGATATTAAATCCTATTTTATTTCTTATTAACATCAATAATCACACTAAGCTTGTTAAATTTTGCTTGATTTTATGTTAATATTTTTACTCTATTGAAGGGGATTCGATACGACAAAGATTGTTTAATTTTATTTCCCTTCTAAATTTTAAAAGGAAAGTAAAATTGAAGTATGTAAATCTAGTGATGATAAGCGTTTCTTTATGTTTATTAACAGCATGTTTAGAAGTAGAAAACGACAATAATAACGAAGATGTAGTGCAAGTAATCCAAGCACAAAATGAAATTCTTAGTGGTACTAACAATTCTATCATTCCTGGTACTCCTGCCGCTTCTGTTACATTAACGGGTATCGTTGTTAATGCATTGGATAACCAAGCCGTATCAACCTCGAACATTACAATTATTGCCGCTGATGTTGTCCTCGTCGATAGCGTTAGCTTCAACGGTGGCGAGTTTAAATTAGAAAACCTTCCTGCTAATTCTGATATTGAAATGATTATTGAAAGTAGCAATAATGAATTTTTATCACGTGCATATTTCATTAATACGGGTCATTCAAATGCAGTCAATACGGCCAATGATTTTGGTCAATTTGAAGTTTCTACAGCTAAAGATATGCAAATAACGGTGATTAATAAAACATCAGGATTGCCTCTTACTGGATTAGCGTTTAAAGCTTCATCTCATTACGGTACCAGTTCAAGATCGAATAAGTATCAACATCACTCAACTTATAATGAAGCCAATGGCGTTTACCACATCACCATACCAAAGTTTCTCAATATTATGGTTAGAGCCAACTTAGATCTCAATAAAGATGGTGAAATAGATTATAATCCTGAGTTAAATAACAACATTAGTAGTAATGAATTATATTTTTTATCATCGAATAGTGATGAATCATTAACGCTTTATGTTGAAGAAAAAATGCCGTTAAAAGAGATTGAATTTCGCATTACAATGATTGATGCAAGTGCGAATGTTCTTTTAGGTGCTGAGTTATTCTCAACAGACTCTGCGGGTACGCAGACGACTTCTACTTTTGATGCTGCAACACAACAATATGTAATATCAGCAATGTTTGGTGATTACTCACAAGTAGAAATCCCTTCATTTATGGCAAACGATATCTCTTATCAAAGTGCTTCAATATCACTGAATAAGAACGATGATGACAGCTTAAGAGTCAACATTTCAGGTGCTTTAGAAAACTGTTGTTATAATATCGCTAATACTGACGTTGTTGAGTTAGCCGTTATGCCAAGAATTGTGACTAATGATAGCTCTTCTTTAGAGGTCGTTATTGCGGCAAATGAAGTAAACTATATAGATAAAAGTTTCAGTATATTCTACTCTCAAGCTATCACCACATCAGTAAATAGCTTGTCACTTATTAATACTTCTGGTTTTACTGTTGTTAAAGGTAATGATTCATCGACTGATGTTATTTTACCCGGCACTACAGTTGTTAGTGGCATGGTAGATATTCCTGTTTCATTTGAGACTAGTTTAAATGACACTAAACTTACGATTACGCCGGTTAACTCTTTGTCTAAAGGCCAAAATTACCAATACAATGTCGGTAACTTAGTTGTGAAGTCTACAGAAAAGTCTGTCGATGTTTATAATGATTCACTTTCGTTTTATATCGAAAATAATGATGACTTTGATATTAATGACGTGCATTTAGATAACAATAACTTTACCAGCAACGGAAATGCGATTACTCTCTCCAATTCAGCGGGTGATAGTTCTTCACCTTCAAATTATGATCGCAGTGTTTATTTATATCTACCATCATCAATTGAAACGTTGCAAAGCTTTTCAATGCGTCTTTACTCGGTAACAGAAGACGGCGTCAGTTATAATTCAGTAAGAAACTTTACTCTTGTTAGAGATAGTAATACTAATAATGTTTCACCATTGGGACTAGTCAAGCTTGCTGAAAATGAAACATTAATTACCGAAAGTCTTCAAACGTCGATTGAAACAGGAACCGCTCAATTAGACAATCAGAAAGTTTACCGCGCATCAACGTCTATATACGCTTCTGATGATTTAGATAGCTCGGAAAATAGTCTAACGTTTGAATATGCTTATCAAACAAAAGCGGGTGATATTGTTACGGGTACTATTAATCTCCCGGTACAATAAATATCAGTGATGATTATTTTATATCAGTAAGTTTAGTCTGATTAATTTACCTTTAAAACCCGCTATCTAGCGGGTTTTTTTATTTTAAATCTAGCTTGTCTTATTGCCGCTGTAGCATTGCTAATAAAATGCCAGGTCAGTGTGTAAAAACGTTAAGTGTTTTTCATTGCGTAAGTCTCTAATATGCAACCTAGAGAATGAAAAAGCAGACCCATGAATAAGTCACGACTGGTATGACGCGAAGTCGCGCCTTTGTGAAACAAGTTTCACCGGACCGGGCTAATTATATCGAGTAGCAGGTCTATGTGTTTAAATTATGACCAAATTGTTTGCATTTCACCCCGATTGTTAACGTTTTTCAATATTGTTATCTGCCACTAGATAGCCATTATATTGGAGTGAGCAAGCTATGCGGGGGCGCAGTTTAAGGTTTTACTTGTCATTTTACTCGCTAATTTATATTATAGTCGTATCGAATAGGCTGTGCATAAGCGTTTAACATCGCTAATGTTGCTGCTATTAAGTCAATTTTGCAAAAAAAAAAAGGAGGTAGTTACCAATAACCTTATGTTTTATAAGTATTAATTTGAAGGTGGTAGTCTAAGTGAAGGTAATATTCAGTCTTTATTTTTTACTTAGTGGTATATGCTTCATTTTGATGGTGTCTCCAAATGTACTTGCTCAATCGATTGTTACCCCTACTTATATTTTATATGAAAATTCAGCAATTAATCCAAAACATAGTCCTCTAGTACTGCCTATAACTCTCCACTACAATTTTGCTTCTATTGAATTACTGATTGAACAAGAAGTCGGTCGAATCGTTTTACCTCAAATTTATAAAAATATTGGAATAGATATTACTATTAAGCCTTTACCTGCTAAAAGAGCGGAATTATTAGCGAGTATAAAGCAAAGTGATGGCGAAATAATGAGAATTTGGTCCTACGCAGATGAGAACAAAGAAATGATCAGAGTTCCTACTCCTTATTATTCTTTGCAAACTATGCCATTTAGCCTCGCAAGTAAGCAGCTCAATATTGTCAGTAAAGATGATTTAAAAAGATATAAATTGGCCAAAATTAGAGGTGTAAAACACACCGATAATATAACGAATGGCTTAAGTCATGTTGTCGAAATGAATAGCACTGAAAATATGTTTAAAATATTACAAAGTGGCTTAGTTGATGTTGTCTTGACCAATACTACAGGCGGTCAGCTAATCTTGAAAAAGTTGGGTTACCAAAACATAATTCCTGCAAAAATGCCATTAGTTGTTTTTCCTCTTTACCATTATATACATCAGAAAAATAAAAAATTAGTCCCTCTTATTAACCAAGAAATAATGCGTCTGCGACAAAGTGGTGAATTAGAAACGTTAATTGCATTAGCTGATAAGCAAGTGTCAGTTTAATCCACCAATAATTGCTATATGTAACTCTGTTAATTACTATCGTTCTTAAATCCTTTCTCAATACTCCTCACTAACGTCTTCATTTTATGTTTTTTTTGCAGATGTGATGGTATCCTGATGTGCTTATTTTTAAGATAATTAAATAACTTTAAAAGGATGTTAAATGAAATTTTCATTAAAAATTCCAATAATATTGATGCTTTTTATCAGTAGCTCTGCCTTTTCTGCTAATGAAGTACAGATCAATGCGCAGCAAGTCAATACAGAGTGTTTATCGAAGCAATGGCATAAAAAAAATCTACTGCAACTCAAAGAAGATAAATTTATCCTTGAAAACAAAGCAGAGAAAGAAGCTTTAGCACTACAATTATTGGCTTGTTTAGCAAGCCCAGATGCTGAAATAATAGATGGTGTCGCTTTTGAAGCATAAAGTTATTGGTTGCGAAACGAACACCTTAGCCAAGCAATACATATTGAAATGTTTAACTACTTAACTCGTGTTTTAGAATCGAAAGTAGCTGACACTTCTGGTGTCTATCAGTCATTCTCAATCTTGGTCTTAGCTGAAGTGGTTCGTGTCGATAGGCACTCACCTTTTTTAAGCGCTGAGCAAAGAGATTATTTAGTTAATGTAGGTACAAGTTTTTTAACTAATGTAAAAGATTATCGCGGTTTTTCAACTAAAACTGGTTGGCAACATAGTATAGCTCACGCTGCAGACCTTATGCTGCAATTGGCGTTAAACCCTAAAGTTAACAAAGCGCAACTCGATAAGATACTGGTCGCTTTAGCTAGCCAAGTTACTGCTAATGATCAACATTCATATATTCAAGGAGAGTCAAAACGTATCGCTATGGCTGTTATATATGTTTTTTTACGAGCACAATACTCTGCTGATGATTTTAACCTTTGGCTTAGTAAAGTGGTTAACCCTGCTCCTTTCAATCAATGGTAAGATGTTTATCAAAGTGAACAAGGGTTAATTAAATTAAATAACACACAGAGTTTTTTATACGCGTTATATGCCACAATTAAACCCAGTCAGAATAAAGTATTAACTGAAATGTCTACCTATTTAGAGCAAGTCATTAAAGCGACTAAATAACGTCAAATTGTACAGTTTAATGGTCATTTTAATCAATGTAAAAGCAAAGATAACCATTATCATCAATGATTTTCGTAATATCAACAATAGCTAAACTCACGGAGTGAGCGTTTAATGAATACTAGAATTAATAAGAATACTTATATAATCAAAGAGCATGTTGGCCTATTTAAAGCGGCAAATAATTACGATATTTATGATCCTGAAACAGGGAATATCATCATGGAATGTCGAGAGCCGAATTTAGGCTTTTTTACTAAAATGCTCCGTTTCACTGACTATAAAACCATGACACCTTTTGATGTTCAAATACGAACGCCTGACGATCAGCGTATCATCCGAATTCAGCGTGGTATCTCTTTATTTATTTCAAAAGTAACTGTTTTTGATTGTGACGGTAATGCGGTTGGTTACTTTAAACAAAAATTATTTTCAATCGGCGGAAAATTCGATATCTTTGATAACCAAGACCAACTTGTCTGTCAGTTAAAGGGCAACTGGGTTGGTTGGAATTTTCGCTTTATGGATGGCAATGATGAACTTGCTCATATATCGAAAGAATGGGGTGGCATAGGTAAAGAGTTATTTACCAGTGCAGATAATTACGCATTAAAAATTTCTGCTGATGTTCCTGAAGATCACCCTATTAGAAAGTTGATCCTTGCTGCCGTAATGTGTATTGATATGGTTTTAAAAGAATAATGGTAAGAGGAAACATTTAATAATGGCAGTTATTACTTTTGTGAGTCAACTTGCCCAGCAAGAGCAAGATGCTTGGTTAGCACTATTATCCACTAAGCTTCCAAATGAAGCTATTAAGCTTGATAAAGACTTATCTGTTGAGCAAAAACTTCAATGCGAAATCGCTATTGTTGCTAATCCAGATGCTGATATCTTGTCACAATACCCCAAACTCATATGGGTACAGAGCCTATGGGCAGGGGTCGATGCGCTAGTTTCGCAATTAAGCGATAATAGACCAACGCCAAGCTTTAAGCTCGTGCGTTTAATTGATCCCATATTAGCGCAAACCATGAGTGAGGCGGTATTAACGTGGGTGCTTTATCTACATCGTGATATGCCAAAATACTTACAACAACAAAAATCAGCACAGTGGCTACAACATCGCTATTTACTGCCACAAGAGCGCACCTTAGGTATTTTAGGTTTAGGTGAATTAGGCAAGTTGAGCGCGTTACGTTTACATGATAATGGCTTTAATGTGCTTGGTTGGAGTCAAAGTGATAAGTTAATTAATGGCATTACATGCTATTCAGGAGACGAGGGATTAGTGACTATGGTTAAGCAAACAGATATTTTAATTTGTTTACTACCCCTTACTTCAGCCACCTACCAACTCATCAACGATGATCTGCTGACAAACCTACCACCAGGCGCCAGTATTATTAACTTTGCTCGAGGGGGGATCGTCGCTAATCACGACCTTATTATTCACTTAGCCAATGGCAACCTTGAACATGCAATTCTAGATGTTTTTGAACAAGAACCTTTAGATAAAAGTGATGATTTATGGTTGAATGAAAAAATTACGGTTCTTCCCCATATTTCTGCGCCGACACATTTTGAAAGTGCCGGTGAAATTGTGACCCATAATATTAAACAATATCGAAGTAACGACCAGATACCTTTTTATATCGACTGGAATAAAGGTTATTAATATTTTTGATTAGCGATTTGCTATTGCCATCATTCTTGATGGCAATAGTTAACTATTATTGAGCCGTGAGTCTGACTAATGCGACTTAGCCATCGGCATTAATCGTCGCAATAAGTTCGGCAAGACAAGCTTCATTTTGATCATGTGGAACTTGACAGGTTCCCGCCGCATTATGTCCACCACCATTGTATTTCAACATAAGTTCACCGACATTTGTTTTTGCACTGCGATCAAAAATAGATTTACCGGTAGCAAAAACAGTATTTTGTTTTTTAAGCCCCCACATAACATGTATTGAAATATTACATTGTGGAAATAAGGCATAAATAACAAAACGATTACCCGAGTAAATAATTTCTTCTTCTCTTAAGTCCAGCACAACTAAGTTATTGTGTATGGTTGCACAGCGCTTAATTTGCTCTATAAATTTTTCTTCATGCTCAAAATAAAGATCGGTGCGTTCCTTAACATCAGGGAGTGCGAGTAATTGGTCAATGTTGTGATCTTTACCAAAATCAATTAAGTCCATCATCAGTTCATAGTTCGAAATCCGAAACTCTCTGAAACGACCTAAACCTGTGCGTGAGTCCATAATGAAATTAAGTAATTCCCATCGCTTGGCATGCAAAACTTCTTCTTTATTAAATTGTGCTGAATCTCCCTTATCTACCGCTTCCATCATGCTTGTCCAGCTTGCGGGAAAAGTTTCTAGGCCACCGTAGTAGTCATAAACAACGCGAGCAGCTGAAGGCGCATCAGGGTCGATAACATGGTTATCTCGTTTCTTATTACGAAGTGTCTCACTATGATGGTGATCAAAAGCGATATGAACACCGTCAACATAAGGTAAGTTGGTGGAAATATCATCTGGCCCAACCGCTATCTTTCCATCTTGCATATCTTTGGGGTGAACAAAGAGAATACCGTCAACTAAATTAATATGTTTGAGTAAAATAGCACAAACTAAACCATCAAAATCACTACGTGTTACTAAACGGTATTTTTTATTATCCGACATTTATCATCTCCACTATATAGATTTTTACACTCTGTTATTTAACACTATATTGTTTATATAAGCATAATTAAAGTAGATTAATGCGCGGAATCAACTTTAAGGTTAAATAAAGTGCTCTATGTGTAGATTCTTTTATCTCGATTCTTTTATCTCAATTCCATTTGAAAAGTCTATGCCTAGGCTTAATTTCCTATGTATTGCTCTCGCATTAACCTAATGAACAAACCAAGCTATTGGTCATTTCAGACCAGTTAGCGTTCTCCTGCATGGTTTCTGTTAAAGTAAGAACTTGTCAGCGGCTTAATGCAAGGGTAATTTTGCTGGAATACCTTTATGAGTCTTTATAAAACTTCCTATACCTGCTTGAACGTTATTCATACCTAATTGGGAGAATAAACAAGTTATTGTATAATTTTAGCGATCGATAAAAGCTACGTTTCTGATAAGAAATAGAGTGTTGAGTAGAGCTTGGATTGAGCAAAGTACCGAAAAATTTAAGTAAAAAAGGAAAAAATAAACGATTGAATATCGTTACATTTTCCCTATTTATTTTGAGGTAAGGCGGCAGTTAACCAATGAGAACGTTGACTATCTGGCGGCATTATATATTGATCTATTATCCCGCTTCGGTTGCTAATATTTCGCGAATATTTATTGTTTGCTGATATTGTACAAAATTTATTTCTTGTGACGTTCTGGCAAGAACAGCCATGCGATCGGCGAGCTCATTACCTTCAATATTCGCGTGACCTTTAACATGAGTGATAGCAATATGTTTTTTAATTTCTTGATAGAGTGTATAGCAAACCTTGACTAACTCTGGATTTTTAATCGCTTCGCCATTTGCTTTTTTCCAACCTTTATTTTTCCATCCTGTTGCCCATTTCGTGATGCTGTCGATGGAATATTTTGAATCCGACAGTACTTGAATGGTTTTATCAGGATTGGCTTCAATATAAGCTTTTGCCAATTTAAAGGCTTGTAACATACCAATTAACTCAGCGGTGTTATTAGTACCATTGGCGTTATACGCTCCATACCAAAGGCTATGAATTTCACCTTGATGATAAACAGCGACACCAGTCCCTGATTTTCCAGGATTGGGCGAACACGCACCGTCACAATAAATATCGATATTAGCCTTAGTGACTTCACGATCGCTGCGTACTGTGCTGCCAGCAGGTTTTGCTGAAGCTGTTGCTCGATTTAATGATGAACTTGCAGTTTTAGCCGCAGCGGGGTATTTAGCTCCGTTGCGTGGTGGTGTTTTTAAGGATCGCTGGGTTAATGCTTTGGTGTAAGTTGACTTAAAAGCGGCTTCTGCTTCAACTTGTGAAGGAAAGCCCATAAATTGAGCATCAGCACGCCCTGATGTTACTGATTGAACCGTTGTCCAGTTGTCAAAGACACCCGTTTTTGAACCTTTCCAAACCACGTAATATTTTTTACTCATTATGCTACTCAGCTTATTTTAGTTTGTTCTTGGCAGATAACGACCATATTAATAAAACGATACCAGCGATAAAGAATGGAATACTCAGCATTTGCCCGGTATTTAACGCCCAAATCGACTCGTAGGCAGCTTGTTTAACTTTTACTGACTCGATTAAAAATCGAGCGGTAAAGGTTAATATTAAAAATAAGCCTAATAATGAACCCTTTGGCGTTTTGTCTTTTGATTTTTTATAGATAAAGAAGAGAATAATAAAAATCAGTAAATACGCAATCGCTTCATAAAGTTGCGCAGGGTGGCGAGGTATATTATCAATACGCGCGAAAATAATAGCCCAAGGCGCATCACTGGCAACGCCTAATATTTCAGAATTAACAAAGTTAGCTGAACGAACAAATACACCAAAGAGTGCGGTACAAATAGCTAATCGGTCGAGCAGCCATAAATAGTTTTCTTGATACTTTCTTGCGTATATACCTAATGCAATAATAAGTCCTAAACCGCCGCCATGGCTAGCAAGACCACCTTCCCAAATGGCCAGTATCTTTAAAGGATTAGCAAAGTAATATTGAGGATCGTAAAAGAAACAATGGCCTAAGCGAGCACCAATAATTATACCAAATACAGAATACATCAGTAAGTTGTCCAGAGCCTCTAGGTTTTTGTGCTCTGTTTGATACACCCATTTCATCACCTGTAAACCCGATATAATAGCAGCAGCAAATAGCGCGCCATACCAATGAACGCTTAAAGGACCTATAGAAAGTAAAACTGGATTAATATCCCAAATAAAATGTTGCAATGAAAAAAACCTTATTTATACGTATGCAGTGATTGAGTTGTTGATGAACAACAACCATAAAGTCGCTATTATGTCAGTCAATTAGCGATAAAACGAGAGCAAAGTTGTAATGAAAAATTATAGTTTAGGTAAGAGTGAACTCCAGTCATCACGATTAATTTATGGTTGTATGCGAATTTCAGGTGATCAATCAGTTAATGCTATCGATAAAGGCAAACGTGCGGTGCAGAGCGCGATTGATGCTGGCTACAATCATTTTGATCATGCTGACATTTATGGTGGAGGGGCAAGTGAACAATTATTTGGTGAATTGTTAAAGCAATTGCCGCACCTGCGAGAAAAGATGATTCTTACCTCGAAAGCAAGTATTCGTCCAAAAAACAATGAAAATACTTATGCGCCAACACGCTATGATTTTAGCAAAGCATATCTTTTATCGAGTGTAGAAGGCTCTTTAAAGCGTTTGCATACCGAGCAACTCGATCTTTTTTTATTACATCGCCCTGATTATTTATTTGATATCAATGAAGTCGCCGAAACGTTTAAGGAACTTAAAGACAGCGGTAAAGTTGCGCATTTTGGCGTAAGTAACTTTAAACCCTCACAAGTAGCGATGTTACAAAGTGCATTAGATTTGCCGTTATTGGTGAATCAGATAGAAATTAATATTCATAATGTTGATGCATTAAATGACGGCACTTTGGATCAATGTCAACAAGATAAACTATCGCCAATTGCCTGGTGCCCGCTAGGTGGCGTTGCATATTCTGCATGGGGGAATACCTTTTCAGTTGAAGATGAACAACGTATCGCCGAGGAGTTAACTTCGCAAGCACAAGTGTATAACTGTCAACCTTGGCAAATTATTCTTGCTTGGTTACTAAAACACCCCGCAAAGATATTTCCTATTATTGGTTCGACCACACCAGAGCGAATTATTGCTGCAAAAGTAGCACTAGAGCTTAATTATAGCCGTGAAGATTGGTATCGATTATTTGAAGCGAGAAATGGTAAAGCTGTTCCCTAGCGAGGAAGATGAATCGATATTGAATCGTTTTTCGCGCTAACTAAAGTAAGTGTGCAATTATATAACAGTATTTATTTATCGTTTATCGATAAAAATAGATTGATAAGCATATTTCTTCTGCTATATTAGGCTTATTGAATGAATTTAGGTTATAAATTTTATGTTAGCGCATCATAGGATCAACAAAGTAAGTAAAATAGTTAGGGCACTCGTTGCACTGTTTGTTGTTATGCAAGTTTTCAGCTTTACGTTTTTATTACTATTTGGGGTTAATAATGAAGGCACTTTTGAGCTAACTGACAATTTTTCATTTATCTCTTCAGCGGTCAATATCGACTTTTCAGGTAGCTGGGAAAATTTAGCGTTAGCCTTAACCGATGAAGGTTTTAACGTTTTGCTTATACTAGGCAGTGCAGATTTGTTGCCAAGCCTTTTAATTTATTGGTCTTTGTTTAAGTTATTTGGTTTATATCAGCAGGGTTTAGTATTCACTGTCGCCAATATTCAATGTATTAAAAATATTGGTACTGTGCTATTAGCTTGGATTGCCTTAAAGCTTCTTTATCCAATAGTGGTAACCTTAGTCTTACGATTTTCAGGAGCTTCTGATACGTTATCGTTATACATAAGCTTAGGCTCTGATGAGTTAAGATTTTTATTAATTGGTTTAGTGATATACGTGATAGCTTGGATAATGAGCGAAGCGACTAGCTTGCATCAAGAGCAGGAGTTAGTTATCTAGTGGCTATGATTATAGAACTGGACGTTATGCTCGCAAAACGTAAAATGAAATTAAACGATCTTGCTTTGTCAGTAGGCATAACGCCACAAAACTTATCTGTACTTAAAAGTGGTCGAGCAAAAGCGATACGGTTTTCAACGCTTGAAGCCATATGCCAAACACTAGATTGTCAGCCAGGAGATATTTTACTTTATGAAAAAGATCAATAAACAAGGAATGATGATGAACAAATCTATAGCGATAATGATTACCTGTGGAGCCTTAGTGAGTCACCTAGTAAGCTTTTCGGCATTAGCAACTGATGATGAATCGTATGCTTTTGTTGGTTTTGGTCTAAGCCATTATGATAATTTGGCCAACTTAGCCTTAAGTGAAACTCAAATTGATCTTGTTCCTGAAGTTTATCTTGGTGTCGGTAAGCGTTATCAATTGAATGAAGACTGGCAGCTAGTGACAGAGGTTTCAATTCATTATGCCAAAGCACATTTTAGTGGCTTAGCTGAAAATGTTGACGCCAATCATTTATCTAAAGAACTGCAAGTTTCTTCGGGTAATTATCAATCACTGGGATTATGGGCAACTTCTCGTTTTAACTATGTTAGCCTAAGTGATAATGTATCACCATTTATTGAACTAGCCCTTGGTGCGGTGCACACCAACCAGAGTGCACTTTTTGGTGAAGAAAAAAATCAGCAGGTTGCTTATAAAACCATCGCTGGTCTAGAGTTTGAGGTAGCTGACAAAATGACTTTTTCTATTGGCGTTGGTCTTTCAGACAACGATGACCACCTGTAAATAAGTCGATGCTATTATTGGTATCGCTAAGATTGAGTTGCCTTGTTGGTGGCTTTTTTTCTGTCTTTAATATAGTAAAACCAAGTTACCACAAAGAGTATGGCAATAAAGGGCATACTCGTAAGAACTACTGTATGCCAACCCGCTTTAAATAAAACCCAACCAGCGAGTAACGATGCAGTTGCTTGTAAGCCAAAAATAATAAAGTCATTAATTGCTTGTACTTTGTGTCGTTCACTAGGCTTATAACTTTGCGGCAGTAAGGTTGTACCGGTCAAAAATAAAAAATTCCAACCTATGCCTAATAAAATCAGTGCCCACCAATAGTGCATAACCTGCTCGCCAGAAAGTGCCACAACAGCGACTAACGCATAAATCACTGTGCCAATTAACATTAAGCTTTTCAAGCCGATCCTTTTTATTAACCAAGCGGTAAAAAATGAAGGGATAAACATCGCGGCAATATGGCTTTGAATTACCCATTTTGTCTCGTGTAAGCTATGACCGCTCATCTGGTGCATGCTCAAGGGGGTTGCTGTCATTAAGTAACTCATTAAGGCAAAACCAATGGCCGCTGATAATATTGCAATAATAAATATAGGTTGTTTGATAATTTCACTCAATGGGCGAGTGTCGCCCACTTGTTGATGAGATTCAATCTGGGTGTTTTTAAAATTCAGCATAATAATCATCGCACAAACGATTAATCCAGCCAACACTAAAAATGAGCCCGCATATCCATAGGGAGATGCTAACCAATCTTTTGCGACTACGGCTATTTCAGGGCCTAGAAAAGCCGAAAAAATGCCACTTAGCATTAAAATCGACAACACGGTTGGAATATCTTTATCGTCCTTAATACTCTCAATTGCTGCAAAACGTAATTGCTGGATAAATGAGGTACTAATACCAAAGAGTAAACCAGCAAAGACAAAAAGTTCAAAATTAGCAATAAGTGCAGAGACCATTGCCGTTAAGGTCGCAACTAAACCAACACTATAACCGGTAAAAATCGCAAAGCGGCGACCTTTGTTTTTTGCCAACATAGCCGCAGGAATAGCACCACAGGCTACCCCTAAAATCATCACGGTAACGGGTAGAGTCGCTAAAGAGGGATCACTTGCCATACGGGTCGACAATATACCACCAATAAAAACAATCACAGGTGATGCCGCCATAACAAGGGGTTGGGCAATAAAAAGCAGCCAAATATTTTTAGGTAAAGTGAAATATCGTGATAAGAAAAAAGCGCTGATCATGAGTAAGGCTAAGGTAATATAGATATTGGATAACATAGCGATTCGTTTTGAAAATTATTCTTGAACTATCATAGCGTATTATTTTTAGTGACGAGAGAATAATTTATCTTGGTTTTTATGCTTCAACTGATAAACTGCCTGCGTTGAAAATTAGCTAAACATTGTTTTAAGGTTGTTATGAAATTTAGTCCACTGGTTCAAGAATTAATCAATTCACTAAAATGTTTACCGGGTGTTGGCGCTAAATCGGCGCAGCGTATGGCGTTTCATTTACTTGAACGTAATCGTATTGGCGGCGCTAAGCTAGCGGGTACATTAAAAGTGGCGATGGAAAATATTGGTCATTGTTCACAATGCCGAAATTTTACTGAAGATGATACCTGTGAAATCTGCCAAAGTGCTAAGCGGCTTATAAACCAGCAGCTCTGTATTGTTGAAAGTCCTGGTGATGTTATTGCTATAGAACAAACAGGGGAGTTTCAAGGACGTTATTTTATATTAATGGGGCACTTATCGCCTCTAGATGGTATTGGCCCCGATGATCTTGGCTTAGATATATTAGAGAAACAGCTGGCGACAGATAAGTTTAAGGAAATCATTTTAGCAACCAATCCAACGGTTGAAGGAGAAGCTACCGCACATTTTATTGCCGAACTGGCTAAAAAATATCAAGTGGTTATTTCTCGAATTGCTCATGGTGTGCCTGTTGGTGGTGAACTTGAATATGTTGACGGTAATACCTTATCTCATGCCTTATCAGGACGTAAGAGCTATTCATTCTAATATTGAGTAAATTTATGCTTTGAACTCATATTCAAAGCATATTTATAAATTTATTTTACCTAAGAAACATCACATTCCCTTGAAATAATTTCTCTTAGCCCCACATGTTATCTATCAACGTGAGCATCATATTTGCATGCTCTCTTTTAAACACAGATAAATGTAGGATATATTTCAAATGTCAGAAACAGGCCAAAAAGAAAATCATCAGTTTGCAACTGATAACGCTAAATTACTTAAATTAATGATCCATTCACTTTACTCAAACAAAGAAATATTCTTACGTGAGTTAGTGTCAAATGCGGCCGATGCTGCTGACAAACTTCGCTTTAATGCACTTTCAAATGCTGAACTATACGAAGGTGATGGTGATTTACGCGTACGTGTTAGTTGCGATAAAGAAAATAATACGCTTACCATTTCTGATAACGGTATTGGTATGACGCATGATCAAATTATTGATCATTTAGGTACTATTGCTAAATCAGGTACGGCTGAGTTCTTCTCGCAACTTTCTGGCGATCAAGCTTCAGACTCACAACTTATTGGTCAATTTGGTGTTGGTTTTTATTCGGCATTTATCGTTGCAGACTCAGTAACTGTGCGTTCTCGCGCTGCTGGTGTTGATGCATCCGAAGGTGTTGAATGGACAAGTGCTGGCGAAGGTGAATTCACCACAGCTAAAATTTCAAAGACTAATCGTGGTACCGATATTATTCTTCACTTAAAAGAAGAAGAGCAAGAATATGCTGATGATTGGCGCTTAAAATCAATAGTAACTAAGTACTCAGATCATATTTCTGTTTCTGTTGAAATGTTAACACCAGCAGTTCCTGGTGTTGAAGCTGTTGCTGAAGTTAAGGATGACGAAGACAATGTTACTGTTCCAGCGGCTGAAGCGGTTGCTGAAGTACCTGCAAAATGGGAACCGGTCAATAAAGCCACTGCATTGTGGACTCGTGAAAAATCAGAAGTTTCTGATGACGAATATAAAGAATTCTACAAGCATGTATCACATGACTTTGGCGACCCACTTGTCTGGGAGCACAATAAAGTAGAAGGTAAAACAGAATATACATCATTACTCTATATTCCAAGTAAAGCGCCATTTGACATGCATAACCGTGAAAAACAACATGGTTTAAAACTCTTTGTTCAACGCGTATTTATAATGGATGACGCTGAACAGTTTATGCCTACGTATTTACGTTTTGTAAAAGGTTTATTAGATTCAAATGATTTACCGTTAAACGTTTCTCGTGAAATTTTACAAGATAACAAAATTACCCAAGCGATCCGTAAAGGCTGTACTAAACGTGTACTTAAAATGCTTGAAAAACTAGGTAAAAAAGACAAAGAGCAATACCAGTCATTTTGGAACGAGTTTGGTCAAGTATTGAAAGAAGGCCCAGCAGAAGATCAAGGTAATAAAGAGCAAGTTGCAAACTTATTACGCTTTGCCTCAACAGAGCATAATACTGCGGTTCAAAGCGTTTCAATTCCTGAATACGTAGCACGTATGAAAGAAGGACAAGAAAAGATTTACTATGTTGTTGCAGACAGCTTTGAAGCGGCTAAAAACAGCCCACATTTAGAAGTTTTCCGTAAAAAGGGCATTGAAGTATTATTAATGTCTGACCGTATCGATGAATGGTTAGTGAGCCACTTAACAGAAGTTGATGGTAAGCAATTACAATCGGTCACGCGTGGTGGTTTAGACTTAGGTGATATGGAAGATGAAGAGTCAAAACAAGCGCAAGAAAAACTTGAGCAAGAGTTTGATTCTGTTGTTACCCGTATAAAAACATCATTAGCTGGTAAAGTGAAAGATGTTAAATTGTCGCAACGTTTAACTGATTCTCCAGCTTGTATCGTTGCTGATGAGCACGACATGAGCAGCCAGATGATGAAGCTTATGCAATCAGTTGGACAAGAAGTACCTGATGCATTACCTATCTTCGAAATCAATGCAGAGCATGAGTTAGTAAAACATGTTGCCAATGAAACTGATGATGAAAAATTCAATCAGTGGACGCAAGTATTGTTTGAACAGGCGATGTTAGCTGAGCGAGGTAGCTTAAAAGACCCAGCAAGTTTTGTTGCACGTTTAAACAAATTAATGTTGAGCCTTACTAAGTAAGCTTTTAATGTTTTTCAGTGTACAGATTAAGAAAAAGGAGCTTCGGCTCCTTTTTATATCTAAATCAGTCTACTTTATTTGTGGCTTTATTAAACAGTGTTTGTAGTTGCTCGATACTTTTATAACCATGACTCAATGAATATTGGTCACCGCGAACGATCATCACTGCTGGAAATCCTCTAAAAGTAAGCTGCTCGCCTTTGTTATCTTTGAGATCGTCAAAAACAAAACTTGAAAGCATAAAGTTGATGGTTTCTCTGACAGGAATAAACTGCTCATTCAATATTTTAGCTAGGGCGGGATCAGTAAAAACATCTTTTTCCATTGCAGCACAAGTGGTACAAAAGCGCATTTTAGCAAAGACAAAAATTGGTTTTGTCGAGTCCATCGCACGCGCATCTTGATAACTATGCCATTCAACTTGAGAGGTATATAAAGTTGATGAAATAGCCGCATAGAGGCTTGGTATTAAAATAATGGCAGCAATTATTGCGATAAAAAATTTATTCATGGGCTTTTCGATAATATAATTGAACAAGTAACCACTAGACCCACTATTTTAGTATATGCTTTCACTTGAGTTCATTCATTTAAAGCTGAACGTTAATACTCAATTCAATATCAAGGAGAACGCTAGCAGAGCCTGTTATTTTGACCTGTAACAATTATATTATCCCATCATAAAATTGGCGTTATCGTATGGGGTATTTGCAGCCTAAAGGCATTAACAGTTAACTAAGCATGTAAGTATGCATAAGTTACTTGTCTCTATAGCTAAGTGTGTTAATTTTTAAAGAAGCGTTATCAATATCATTTGTTTTATTGGTCTAGGCACTTGTTAAAAATTTTTGCAATAGTGTATAAATTTCCTGAACGTCAATGGGCTTGCCTAAACAATCATCAAATCCTGCTTGTTTGTACTTTTTAATATCGTGAGCCATAACATTCGCTGTTAAGGCAATAATTGGGATATTTGGATTGCTTTTTTTAATCGCCTTACACGCTTCAACGCCATCCATATTTGGCATTTGAATATCCATAAAAATTAAATCAGGTATTAGTTTGCCAATTTCTGCTATTGCCTCTATGCCATCATTTGCAATACGAATGTTTGCTTTAGTCGGGCGTACAACAGCATTAAAGACTTTTTGATTTATTTTGTTGTCTTCTGCCAATAGAATATCAAATCCCTGTGCTTGTGGGGCTTGCGTTTTATTCAATGTTAACTTGCTATGACTTTTTAATGTAGTTTTCTTTAATGGCAATACTACACTAAAAACAGATCCAACATTTTCTTTACTAATGACGTTAATGTCACCTCCCATCAAGTTTGTTAATTGCTTGGCAATAGACAGACCTAGACCTGTACCACCATAATTCCTTGTTGTGGAAGTATCTGCTTGTTCATAACGGATAAAGAGTTTTTTAATTTGAGCTGGTGACAATCCAATCCCCGTGTCCTTGACTTCGAAAACCACTTTCTCATGTTTCTCCATAAGCGTTATGCTAACTTCACCTTTAAGGGTAAATTTAAGCGCATTAGAAATTAAATTTACAATAATTTGTCTTAACCTTATCGGGTCTGTTAACCAGTAAGTACAAAGATCTTCTTCTATAGTAAAAGTTAAGTCAATACCTTGTTGTTTTGCTAAAAAAGACAGTTCTAAAATAATAGATTTGAACAATTCGCCAATGTTAGTTGGCAGCGATTCTAAGCTAATATTGTTTGATTGTATTTTTGATAAATCTAAAATATCATTAATAATGGTAATAAGATTTTTAGAGGAAATAATGCCGATATCAACTAACTCTTTTGATGAGTCAGATAAATCTTCTTGTTTTAATACTTGTAATGAGCCTAAAACACCATTCATTGGTGTGCGGATTTCATGACTCATGTTTGATAAAAATTCGCTTTTAGCTTGATTCGCCTTTTCTGCTTTCATCGTTGCTTTTTCTGCATCTATCTTAGCTTCTATTGCCAATGATTTTGCCTCACGCAAACCCACCTCAGCTTTAACTCTTGTTTCTACTTCATGTTTTAGTTTTAGATACATTTTGTATTGAAAGATAACTAAGATAAAAATAATAAATAATACCGTCGCCAATGTGATACTGGCTTGCTCAGACTTCAATAACAGTTGTTCGACAACTATTCTGCTTTTTTGTTCTTCATCAATGACCTTCTTGAGGGTATTTCTAACATCAATAATATTATTTTGTTGGTTGGTTTTTATTGTTAAGTATTTTTTCCACCAAAATTTATCTTGTAAAGCTTTTGCCTTGCTATAGTCCTTCCGGTTAAAGGCGAGTATTGATTCAATCTCTATAAATTCATCAGGGGTAGCTAAGTCGGGTTGTGCATCAAAGTAGTGCTTGGCTACATCGAAATAATACCGTGACATTTGCTCGTTTTGTTCAGTTGCATAATAAAATGACAGGACAGTATTTAACCAAGCCTGCCAAAATTCATCATCGGTGGTTACTGATTTGATATAGTTTATTGTCTCAGCAGAAACATTTTCTTCAAGCCGGGCTTTATTATCTAAGTAGGCTAATAAAAGTAGCACTTTACTGCTTTTATCTGTTTCTTTTTTTGCAAGTTTTAATAACTCATTAGCCACATAATTGGCAATAATAATTTCGTTAACACCGGTTAAATGCCATTGTAAATTATATAAAAAAGAAGCTTTATTAATTACGTAATTATGTTTGTTTGATGAGCGTAATAACCGCAGAGTTAAATTAACATATTCATTTGCATCTTTAGAAATAGCAGAGAGTGCCCAAAGCATGGCAAATTCTTCGAAAGAATAATTTGATTGTCCAATTATTTTTTGCAGACTATTACGCAGTATCTGATTTTCTAAAATAGGAAAATCTTCTCTAATAGCTGCCATAGCAAAGGCTATATCATAATGAATTTTTGCGCGCGTGCTCATTAACCTTGGGTAAAGTGCACTTAATTTTTTATGTGCGACGTCGGATGAGTCTCGTAAGTTTACTTCACCAACGATTAAATAAATTGTGGCAATCTCTATCGCACTTTTATTTTTAATTTGCTTGGCTAAAATACGGAGACGCTGACTACAGATTTTTACCTCACTGTATTGATCGGCAAACATGCTGTAAACACAGGATTGAATCAGTAAGCTTATTTTTTGGTTATCGTCATCAATAGTGGCTAGGCGTGGCAATAGTTTTTCTTGAAAATAGTCAGTTGAATATTGTTGTTGGTTTAACAAACTTATTATTTCATCAACATCTTTACCCGCTATGTTTTGTGCAAGAACAGAGGTTATCGTTAATAAATTCGCGACAAAGCAAAATATAATGATGAAAAAGGAGTTTCTACAACGTTTATGTATTTGATTCATCGCTGCTTTCCATAAAGCTGATTGTGGAACTACTTATTATTACTACATGAATTTATAGCGTTAATATTATAAACAAGTAATAGGGCTGACCATTTAGAAGTAGAAGTGTGAATACTTTAATTTTTTTTGCCCAGCCACAATGACTCATCAGTAGGTTAAAACGCAAGCTTTACTTTTACTGATTCTAGTGAAGGTAAATCATTGAGTGTTTAATCATTTTTTTGGTGGCTCTAAGCTATATGGTTAATGTAATGCTTATCTATGAAGTGGCACACTAGTGAATGGTCATTTAAATTTAACTCGTTATCCAAGTGCTTGGAGATTATATTTGTATCGCAAGGTTTGTTCTTTATATAAGTAAGACTCATTAGTCTTTATTTACTTGTCCCTTTATTGATTATATTTTTTGGAATTATCTTTAAATGCCTTATATAACCACGATAATCGCATAGACTTTAGTATGAAAAATAGCTTTTTAGTACCTTTTTTGATGATAGAGCGGTAATGCTACTTGTTTGACTACAATTGAACTTGTATAGTGTTGCACAATCGAAAAATACTCATTTGGCTGTTATATTCGAGAAGTTTTGACGCCAGTACAACAGCCTAATTAGTATATTAAACATATAAGGCAAGATTTTATGCGCATTATTTTATTAGGTGCTCCCGGCGCTGGGAAAGGCACTCAAGCACAATTCCTAATGGCTAAATTTGGTATTCCACAAATATCTACTGGTGACATGTTACGTGCTGCTATTAAAGCAGGCACTGACTTGGGTAAGAAAGCTAAAGCAGTGATGGATGCTGGACAATTAGTTTCTGATGATCTCATTATTGGTTTAGTTAAAGAACGTATTGCACAAGATGATTGTAAAGCAGGTTTCTTGCTTGATGGTTTTCCTCGTACGATCCCACAAGCAGATGCGATGAAAGATAACGGGGTTTCAGTTGATAGTGTCGTTGAATTTGAAGTTCCTGATGAAGTCATTGTAGATCGCATGAGTGGTCGTCGTGTTCATGCCGGTTCTGGTCGTGTCTATCATTTAGTTTATAATCCGCCTAAAGTTGAAGGTAAAGATGATGATACTGCTGAAGACTTGTCTATTCGTCCTGATGATGAAGAAGCTACAGTCCGCAAACGCCTGGGTATCTACCATGAGCAAACTAAGCCATTAGTGGCTTACTATCAAGATGAAGCAAAAGCGGGTGCATGTTCGTATTTAACGATTGACGGGACTAAGCCTGTAGAAGAAGTCAGTGCTTTACTTGCTAAGGAATTAAATTAACTCGGTTGATGTTATAAGTCCTTTATTAATAAGTAGCTAATAACGAGCTTATAAATACCTAACAAAAAATTCGCTTCGGCGAATTTTTTTGTTTTTATTGGCTGTGAACATTACACCGGGTAATCTTTCTTAAAAATATGGTCTTTAAGCTATCAAAATTAATTTTAGAACGTAAACTATATTCACTCATCTATAAATATAAGAAGAAATTTCATGGTAGTAAGTTTATCAATAACAGGGCTCTACACGAGTTTGTTGGCGCTTTTATTTGTTGGTTTAGCCATCAATATTATTCGCCTACGTTTACATTTTAAAGCCGGTATTGGTGACGGTGGTCATCAACCCCTTGCTAAAGCAATTCGCGTACATGGCAACTTTGCTGAATATATTCCTATGGTTTTGATAATGTTAGGTATTTATGAGGTTAATGGGGCAAGCCCAATAGTGTTGCATGCTTTAGGTGCAATATTATTTATTGGTCGAATTTTGCACGCCGTAGGGCTTTCAAAAACTACAGGGGTTTCTAAGCAGCGTCAAGTAGGCATGTTATCACTATTCCTTGTTATGCTTATTCTAGCTGTTGAGAATATCCGCTTATTTATCACTGCAGTTTAGCGAGTACTACCCTCTTTTGAACTAATACATAACTCAAATAAGCATGCATACTGCAATGCTTATTTGAGCGCTATGCCTGTGCTATGCATGTAATAAGGGTTGAAAATATCCGCTTATTTATTGGTCAGCTTTTAACATAGCGATGTGCGGAATATCATCTTCGAGATACATGGCAGAGACACGTTCAAAACCGTGATTGCCATAAAAGCTTTCAAGGTGCTCTTGGGCTGATATTTTAATTTGTTGATCTGGAAAATATTGCTGACAAACGGTTAACGCCTCAGCCATTAACTGGTGACCCAAACCTGTCCCTCTCGCATGACTTGCAACAATAACTCGGCCAATAGCAATATAGTCTTGGTAACTTTGGCCCTTTGCTAAAATACGCAAGTAGCCGGCGATCTTACCCTCTAGGTAACAAAAGAGGTGAATGGTATCTTTGTGCCGGTCAATATCATCAATATCAGCATAAAAACAAGTTTGTTCAACCACAAAAACATCAATACGAAGCTTTAATATTTCATACAGTTCATCGATATTGAGCGCTTTAAAATGCTTCACTTGCCAAGCTATTTTCATTAAACCTTACCTATTGTGATTATCAGGAAACAGTTTATTTTTTCATGATTTATCTACTAGGTAAAGTTAATAACACCCATTTCATTAATTAGCGGGTTTACTTTATTAGCAAAGCTAATGCTCAAGATAAGCTTACTGACTTTAATGCTGAGATATTATAAATATTAAATATCTAAGGTACTAATAGCTGGTTTCATCGGTAGATGTTTTCAGATAATGAGACATATTGGCATAACACAGAGATTTAGTGATGAAGTACCTGTAAGTAGCCATGATAACTTTTACTGATTAAATAATTTGAAATTTCTTGTCGATATTCATTAATATCTATGTGGGGGAACTCGATATACATCGTTTCTTTTAAAGAGATCTCATCAAGAAAGAGTATGTAACCTAAAGGTAAGTAGGTGGGGGAGAAGTTATTTTTAAAGATTGTTATGCGAATTTCAGCGGCGCTATAGTATTCTTTGCAACCAAAATCACGTTCTAGTGTTGGCAATAATTTTGTGCCATAACTTTTTATTGACCAGTATTTAAACATTGCTATTCCTTAGCTGTTTTTAACATCCATTTTCTGCTGGAAAAATATACGCTCTTCTCTGTAAATGTCAATAGCAATAATGAATTACTGAGTTTTTAATCATGTAGAATAAGGGCTGTAGGACATAATATGTAGATATTACTAAGATTAGTTTCGGTTTAATATTTTGACTGTATCAGGGCTTACAAAAAATCCGGCTTGTGTAAAAGCTTGTACAATTCTATGTTGATTTCGTAATTTTTTTAACCCGATATTAATGGCTTTAAATGCGATTTTTCCGTGAGGGTGTTTCGTACTAATAACAAAGTGGCGACTGTCTTTGAGCTCGATAGCAACACCTTTTACCGGTACTAAATGAATTTTATCCATAGTAAAAGATTGATCGGGTGTCGAATTAAAAGGCATTAATAAAAAGTCTATCCAACCTAGATTTACCATGCGAGCTTGGCTTAACCACTCATCTTCTTGGATCAGCTCTTTTAAAGACAATAACTTTAGCGTTTGCCAGTCAGTACGCCATTTTGGCGTAGAAACGGCAGTAAATTTTTGCAGATCTTCAAATTCTGTTATTGCTAAAACAGCACTATTACTTGGGCTGGTGTATATGCCGGCAATGTATTCGCCTTGACGGATAACTGCATCAGAAGTATAAACACTGTCATTAAGTGCTTTGGCATCAGCAAGCCAATAAGAGTCAAAACTAATGAGTAAGCGTCCTGATGCCAACATCTTGGTATTTCTGAAGTTAATTTTACCAGTAGCATATTTAAAGCTGTGTTCAAAACCACCTATTTTTAAAGCTTGCTGAGCGATAATCATATCGACAACATCGCGGCGAATTTTTTTTCCTGAAAAATTTTTAATTGTATGCACATCCCGACCATCTAAGAAGCTCATATAATCTTGGTAAACATCATCACGAATGAAGATTAAGATATCTTCTGCTTTTGTAAGGGGACTAAATAATGAACTCTGTATAAAGAGCAAGGGAATAATAACCGTTATTAATTTTGTAAATATTTTTAATATCATGAGTGTTAAATATCTCTATCTTGGGCGCGTATAAAAATTCCTTTTCTAAAAAATTACCCTTAGACGTAAAATTGAGTATAGCCGCTTAATTAAAGAAAGATAGCTGTTGATAAAGCGTTTTATAAACAACTATCTTAAAGTTAACTCAGTTTATTTGTTATGTCGTTTTTGTAGTACTGCCATTACCTCAGACACTTCAATATTTTTATCTTGAAGTAAGACGAGTGTGTGATAGAACAAATCAGCACATTCACCAAGTAAGTCTTCTTTGGTTTCAGCAACTGCAGCCAGTGCAACCTCAACACCTTCTTCGCCAACTTTCTGTGCTATTTTAGTGGTGCCTCGCGAAAATAAATGCGCGGTATAACTGCTTTCAGGATCGCAACCTTTTCGACTAGCAATCACTTGCTCTAATTCGCTAAGGAAGTTTTGCTGAGTTAATTTTTGTTCAGGAAAACATGACTCAGTCCCTAAATGGCAGCTTGGTCCCAGTGGTCGACAAGCAATTAACAAACTATCGTTATCACAATCAGTTAAAACCTGACTAATATTGAGAAAGTTTCCTGACGTCTCACCTTTCACCCAAAGTGCTTGTTTTGAACGACTAAAAAAAGTAGCTTTACCCGTTGTTAACGTTGCTTTGAGGGAGGCTTCATTCATATAACCTTGCATTAGAACGGCACCCGTATCTTGATGCTGAATAATTGCTGGTATTAAATTTTCCATTTTAGCCCAAGCTAATTCGTTGATGTTCTCTAGGGTAACTAGCATAATCTTATCTCTATATTTTGATTCTTCAATGTTTGTTTTAATTGGTTTATCTCAATGATACCTTTATGGAAAACACTTGCAGCAAGCGCGCCATCTACATCGGCTTGTTTGAAAACGTCAGCAAAATGCGATATTTCACCGGCACCACCTGATGCTATTAAAGGAACATTACACACCGCACGCGCTTTTTGTAATTGCTCAATATCATATCCTTGGCGAACACCATCTTGATTCATACAATTTAAAACAATTTCACCGGCACCGCGTTGCTGAACTTCTTTGATCCAATCAAAGGTTGTCCACTTGGTTTGTTGAGTGCGATTTTCATCCCCAGTAAATTGATAAACTTGATACAACCCCGTTTCTTCATCATAAAAACTGTCAATGCCGACAACAATACATTGTTGACCAAAAACATCAGCCAAACGAGAAATCAAATTAGGGTCACGTAAGGCAGGGGAGTTCACTGATATTTTATCCGCACCCATCATTAAGATTTCTTTTGCGTCTTGCTCTGTTTTTATACCACCGGCAACACAAAAGGGAATGTCGATGACTTCAGCAATACGACTAACCCAGCTTTTATCAACCACTCTATTATCAGAGCTAGCGGTGATATCATAAAAAACTAATTCATCAGCACCAGCTGCTGCGTATTTTTGGGCGAGTGGTACAATATCACCAATAATTTCATGGTTTCTAAATTGAACACCTTTAACTACTTTGCCATCACGCACATCGAGACAAGGTATAATTCTTTTTGCTAACATAAAACTTCAACCTTTGTACTTTGCTCGGACAATAAAAAATTCACGGTTTCAAACCCATAATTTAAGCGTTTGGCCAGCATGCAATTGCCTCCTCAAGCGTGAATTTACCTTCAAGTAATGAACGACCTAAAATAACACCGCTAACACCGGTTGGAATTAAAGCCTTAATATCGTCAAGGCTGCCAATACCGCCTGAAGCTTGCCATTGAATGTCAGGATATTTTGCACAAACCTCGCGATACAAATCTACATTGGTGCCTGTTAACGTGCCGTCTTTACTGATATCAGTACAAAGTACGTGTTTGATGCCAGCGTTTTGGTATTGAGCAAGTAGCTCTTCTAAATTAACGCCACTGTCCTCAATCCAACCGTGTGTAGGGAGTGTTTTATTGCCAGCAGCATCAATTTTAATATCTAGTGCTAAGACAATTTTTTCACATCCATAGGTTTTTAACCACTGAGTCACAAGTTCAGGTTGTTTAATCGCTAAACTACCAATGACAACTCGGTCTGCACCTAATGCCAGTAGCTGTTTAACATCGTCTTCACAACGAATTCCACCACCGACTTGAATCGTCATCGTTGGATGTTTGACGACGGTCTTTAAGGTTTCAAGTTGACGCTTTGTTGAGTCTTTAGCGCCGTCTAAATCAACGAAGTGCATTACGGTTGCGCCTGATTTAGCATAGGCTTGTTGGCGCTCTTGCACTGTGTATTGGTAATTAGTTTTTTGGCTGTAATCACCTTGAAATAATCGTACGACTTGGCCATCGATTAAATCAATTGCTGGGATCATCATAGGGCTAACTCCAAAAAATTCTTAATAATTTTACTGCCTAATTTACTTGAACGCTCGGGATGGAACTGGCAGCCAATGAAATTATCTTTGGCAATCACCGCGGAGAAGCTAGAGCCATATTGACAAGTTGCTAAGGTGTATTCACTTATTGGCGCGGCAAAGCTATGAACAAAGTAAAAGTAGTCACCTATATTTATGCCTTTAAATACTGGGTGATCGTCAACAGATGTTAATGTGTTCCAGCCCATATGCGGTAATCTATTATTTTCAGCATTGAGCGGTATAATATCGGTATGAATAATACCTAAACAGTCAACTTTTTTGCCATCGCTACTTTCTACTGACGAGTCACACATTAACTGCATACCTAAACAAAAGCCCAATACGGGTTGAGTTAAGTTTTGTAAGGTTTCAACCAGTCCTTTAGCGCGAATGTTTGCCATAGCATGTTTTGCTGTGCCAACACCTGGCAGTATCACTTTGTCGGCATTTTTAATAAGAGTAATATCGTCAGTGATGGTCACTTGAAAGCCTAAACGTTCTACAGCAAACTTAACCGAAGAAAGATTGGCACAACCAGTATCAACAATAACGTTCATCATTGCTTTTTCAACAGACATCACAGGGTACCTTTCGTGCTAGGTAGCACATCACCACTTACCGTAATGGCTTGACGTAATGCTCGACCAAACACTTTAAATAAACTCTCTACTTGGTGATGGCAATTACCTTCTGTTGTTGAAAGGTGCAGGGTAATAGCCATAGAGTCAGCAAGTGAGCGGAAAAAGTGTGAAACCATTTGCGTCGACATATTGCCTACTCGGTTATCAGTAAAATCAGCATCAAATTCAAGCCACGGACGACCCGATAAATCGATAGAACATTCAGCTCGACATTCATCCATCGGCAGAACAAAGCCAAAACGACCGATACCACGTTTGTCGCCCAATGCTTTCCTTAGTGCTTGACCAAGTGCCAGTGCGGTATCTTCAACGCTGTGGTGCTCATCAATGTGGTAATCACCATCGACACTGACTACCAATGAAAAACCACCATGGGCAGCAATTTGTTCAAGCATGTGATCGAAGAAGCCTAATCCGGTGTTAATTTTTACCGTACCGACTTTGTCTAAATTAACTGCAACGTTAATATTGGTTTCTTTAGTGGTACGAACAATTTTAGCTTCACGTTCTTGTTGGTTCAATAATTGTGCTGAAATTGCCAACCAATTTAAGCTTTCTTTATTATATTTTATGCCGCGAATACCCATGTTAGCAGCAAGTTGTATATCGGTATCACGATCGCCAATCACAAAAGAGTTTTCGAAGTTTACTTTTCCTTGCTGTAAGTAATCACTTACTAAGCCAAGTTTAGGCTTACGACAACTGCAATTCTCATTGTCAAAATGCGGACAAAGTAACACATCGTCAAATATAACGCCTTGTGAGGAAAAAATATCCATCATCTTGTTATGAGGTAAATCAAAGTCGGCTTGTGGATAACTAGTCGTTCCTAATCCATCTTGGTTTGACACCATAACTAAGCGGAAACCCTTTTTTTGCAGTGCTAATAACACTGGAATAACGCCAGGCTCAAAAACCAATTTTTCAAGTGTATCTACTTGCTTATCAGAAACAGGTTCTTCAATTAAAGTGCCATCTCTGTCGATAAATAGTATGTTTTGTTTTTTTGTATTGAGCATTTTATATCTCTTTTACTGCATTAATAATCGTTTGTTTTAAGAGCGATAATTCACGTTCGCTACCTATGCTAATACGTAAACAATCGGCTAATTGTTGTTGCGCAGATTGGTCGCGAATTAAAATACCTTGTTGTTTTAGGCAATCGAAAATAAAGTTTTTAGTATCAGTATCTACGGCGCGAAATAAAATAAAGTTTGCATCACTGTTAAAAACTTTAGCACACCATTCTTGGTCTTTCAGCCAATCAAATAATTGGCGACGTAAAATCACCGTTTCTTGAACACGGATACTTACTTGTTCAAGCGCTAATTTTGCTAATGCTTTACTGGCAATGTCTGCTACTGGTGCAGAGATAGGGTAAGGGGCGATGACCTTACTCAGCATAGTGATAATATCAGCATTAGCTAAAGTAAAGCCACAGCGTAAACCCGCTAAGGCAAATGCTTTTGATAACGTTCTAAGAATCACTAATTGCGGGTAGTCTTTTAACCAGCTTGCGGTACTATTTTCAGGACTAAATTCAATATAAGCTTCATCAACAACAACAATTGCGCTATCACCAAACATATCAAGTACGGTTCGAATTGAATCTGTGGTTAATACATTACCCGTTGGGTTACCGGGTGAGCATAAAAAAATAACTTTAACTTTACCCACTTGAGCTTTTATAGCCTCAATATTAAGTTGGTTATCAACTAGCGGTACTCGCATTATATTTGCGCCGTGATTCTCTGCGCTAATGGCATACATACCATATGTCGGTGGACAAATTAAAATACTGTCTTGATAGGCTTTACAAAAGGTACGTATGATCAATTCAATACCTTCATCAGCACCGCGTGTAGCAAGAATATTAGCAGGGGACAATCCGGCATATTCACTATAAGCATTGATTAAGTTGTCAGGTTGAAAATCAGGGTAGCGGTTAATGCAATTGCTATCTATAGCATATATTCCTGGACCTGATGCTTCATTGGCATTAAGCCAAATCTTATTACTATTTGTAGACGATGTGTCACTTCCACTTGCATAAAGTCGCCTTGCTGATTGATATGGCACCATATCAACAAGTTCCTCACGGGCAAGTTTATCAGCTATTGTTGACATGATTATTCCTCTAACCTGATGGTTACTGCTCGTTTGTGACCGTCTAGTCCTTCGGCATCGGTGAGCTCAGTGATACAT
Organism: Colwellia sp. MB3u-55; assembly: GCF_014076785.1. Classification (NCBI taxonomy): domain Bacteria; kingdom Pseudomonadati; phylum Pseudomonadota; class Gammaproteobacteria; order Alteromonadales; family Colwelliaceae; genus Colwellia; species Colwellia sp. MB3u-55. The sequence continues at coordinate 55,766 of NZ_JACGUS010000110.1, read as the reverse complement.
TCGGCAATATTCAACAAGCCTTGTTTAGTGATTTCTTGTACAGTAAATCGTCGAGAAAAATCGGCCAATGATAAACTAGAAATTACTTTAGAATAACCGTAAGTTGGTAATACATGATTAGTACCGCTGGCGTAATCGCCTGCAGACTCTGGCGTGTACTCACCAACAAATATTGAACCTGCGTTGCGTAATGTTTTTAATAACTCTTGGGCATTATCGGTTTGAATAATTAAATGTTCAGGAGCATAAATATTTGAAACCTCAACCGCTTGCGACAAACTTTTTACTAAAATCAAACGACTTTGTGTAAGTGCTTGTTCTGCTATTTCTCGACGAGAAAGTACTGCGACTTGTTTAAGTAACTCATCTTGAACGTTAGTAATTAATTCGGCACTGTCAGATAATAAGATAACTTGGCTATCTGGTCCGTGTTCAGCTTGAGAAAGCAAGTCAGCTGCGACGAAGTTTGCTTTTGCATTGGCATCGGCAATAATTAATACTTCAGAAGGACCTGCTGGCATATCAATAGCAAAACCATTCACTTGTTGAGCAAGTTGCTTTTTGGCTTCTGTAACGTATTTATTACCAGGACCAAATATTTTATTGACCGGTTTTATTGTTTCTGTGCCAAAAGCCATTGCTGCACAACCATGCGCGCCACCGACTGTGTAAATTTCATCAATTTCACATAATTTCGCGGCCACTAGAATTTCGTCAGCAAGGTTACCATTGATGTCGGGAGGGCAAACTAAAACAGTACGTGGACATTGGGCTAACTGTGAAGGTACACCAAGCATTAGAACCGTAGATGGCAAAGGAGCAGAGCCTGCCGGAATATATAAACCAACACTTTCGATTGCTTCAGTTTTTAAGGTACAACGAACGCCTGGGGATGTTTCTACAGTAATGTCGTCACATATTTGTGCTTGGTGAAAGCGCCTGATCTGACCATAAGCCGTTTCAATGGCTTTTAATCTTTTAGTCGACAATGCTGCTCTGGCTGCAGTTATTTGTTCATCAGTAACGGTTAATGTGGTTAGTTTTACACCATCAAATTTTTCCGTTAATTCATAAAGCGCTTTGTCACCATTTCGTTTCACGTTATTTAATATGTTTTCAACTTGCTGTGAAAGTAAACCACTCTCACTTATCGCGGGTCGAGCAAGTGCTGTTTGTTGCTCTCTTTTTGATAATGCTTGCCAATCGATCATTTTATTTATCATTACTTTTAACCTTAATACTTTACTTACCGTGAAAGGTACCCTAAATTTTTGGGATCACAGCCGTGGCGATGAAATCCCAAAGATGACGTGCATTAGCCCATCATTTTTTCAATTGGCATAACTAATATAGAGTTACAACCGAGTGCATTGAGTTTTTCCATTGTTTCCCAAAAAAACGTTTCGGTAGCAACAACATGAACAGCAACTAAATCATCGCGACCCGCTAAAGGTAAGATTGTTGGCGTTTCTTTACCTGGCATTAAGGCACTTACTTCGGCAATTTTATCTTTTGGCGCATGCAACATAATGTATTTGCTTTCTTTCGCTTTCATAACACCTTGGATGCGTGGCAATAAGGTATCAAGAATACTCTGTTTTTCGCTACACAAAGTACTCGCTGTTTGAATAAGCGATGCTTTAGATTTAAAAATCTCTTCTACTTCAACTAAACCATTGGCTTCTAGTGTAGCGCCAGTTGAAACTAAATCACAAATACCGTCAGATAAACCGACTCGCGGAGCGACTTCAACAGAGCCTTTCAATAAACAAAAATCAACATTGATGCCTTGTTCTTTTGCATAACGATTGAGTAGTTGAGGGTAAGTCGTTGCAAAACGTAAACCGTCTAAACTTTTGACACCCTGATAATCAAAGCCTTCAGGCATCGCAATTGATAAACGACAACCACCAAAATTAAGCTGTGAAGTACGAATGTATTGAGACTTTTGCCCCATCAATTCACGTTCTAATGCCGCCTCTTCTAAGGTGTTGTCACCAACAATACCTAAGTCACAAACCCCGTCCATCACTAAACCTGGAATATCTGAGCTTCGAACGCGCATTATATCGATAGGCATATTAGCAACATGTGCTAACAAACGTCGATCAGTAACATTGAGTGTTAAACCACAACGTTTGAGTAAGGCTTGAGTGTCGTCACTTAAACGACCTGATTTTTGCATAGCGATGCGTAAGCGAGTTTCTGTTGTCATGTTTGTATTTCCTTTAATAAAGCGTTGGCCAAAATTCTAGTACGTGTATATACAATTTCAAGGCCTATAAAATGCGAAAAACCCCCGAGAGAGATAGACTCTTTCGGGGGTTAAATCTGAGTTATACAACTCGCCGAAAGGTCACAGCCCCTCAGCGAATAAACCTGAGCAGCTAATCGATATGGTGGTGATGACGATGTAATGTGCTTAGGTTAATGTTCATATTATACTCATAGTTTGTTTTGTTATTTAACGAGCAAGTGTCATTCACTTTACACATTAAATGAATTAAATAATCGTTACGAAAATTTTATTTCGTAACGATTATCTTCTAATGGCATTTACAGTACTGATTATTTTTATAATGAGCAAGTAATAAATAAACACTTCTTATAAAATAATCGCATAAGGTAATAAAGAATTGTCTAAAGTAGTCGATACTTAAGTAACGAGTTTAATAAAAGGACCTATAACTGATGGATATTTTTACCACCGTATTAACACGTGTTGTATCGGTGCCGATTAAACCTGAACGTCTGCGCGTGAAACCACTCACTAAAGAAGCTGCAATTAACGAGCTGACCGATGATTTGGATCACCTTGAAAATCATGAGCATTACGTTGTTTTAGCTAAAAAAGATTCTGATCAAAAAGAACATCAGGAAAATAAAAAGAAGCATCAATCAACGTCTGCTGTGATTGCCGATACTATTGTGGATAACACTCATGATGACACCGATAACGTGATCACTCATAAAGATGAACTGACTCACCCGAAGAAAAATCATGATGAACCCGATGAAGATATCACTCATTTGGATATTTTTGTTTAAGTTTTTTACTGGGCAACTCGCTCATTAATCGAATGTATATTTCTCTCTGGCTTTTTATTCTTTATACTGGTGGTAATATTTATCAGTAGTATTATCTATGACCCTAGTTGAACAAGCATTTTCACCCTCAGGTATTCTCGCTAAAGTACTTAACGGCTATTCTCCTAGGCAGGCGCAAATTGATATGGCGATAGATGTTGAACGCGCCATCTCACAAAAGAGTTGCTTAATTGTAGAAGCGGGCACAGGAACAGGAAAAACCTTTGCTTACTTAATCCCATCTTTACTCTCTGAAAAAAAAGTCATTATTTCTACAGGTACTAAAAACTTACAAGAACAGTTGTTTCATAAAGATATACCGCTTATTCGTAATGCTATGGCAACCAATACGCAGATTGCTCTATTAAAAGGGCGGGCCAATTATCTGTGTATATATCGCCTCGAACTTTATGTAAAAGAGCGTGGTCAACTAGATGCGGCAATGTTGACAGATTTTGTCAAAATTCGTACTTGGGCAACGTCGACTCGCAGCGGTGACATCGGCGAAATAGTCGATGTAGCTGAAGATTCTGGCATTTTTCCTTTTGTTACCAGTACCACAGATAATTGCCTGGCAAAAGATTGTCCTAACTTTGATGACTGTTATTTAGTGCAAGCTCGAAAAAAAGCCATTGATGCGGATGTTTTGGTTGTTAATCATCATTTGTTTTTTGCTGATATGGCTTTAAAAGACACTGGATTTGGTGAACTTATTCCCAAAGCAGATGTGGTGATTTTTGACGAAGCCCATCAAATACCTGATATTGCCAGTGAATACTTTGGTGACGCTTTTTCTACTAAGCAAATTCTCGATTTATGTTCTGATGTTATTCAAATATACAAAACAACCTTAACCGATGTGAAACAATTAGGCCGAGCTGCAGAGAAATGCCAAAAAGCGGCGCAAGAATTTCGTTTACTCTTTTTTCATGATCCTGAACGTGGCAACTGGCGAGATAAATATGCCCAGCCAAGGTTTCAACAGGCCTTTGCTGCACTAAAAACAGATTTAGACTTTCTCTATCAAGTGATCAAATTATGTATTTCTCGTAATGAAGCCATTGATAATTGCTACGATCGTGCCGTAGACATACTCGCTAAATACGACATTATGGCAAACGTTGATATCGATGGTATGAGCTTTTGGTATGAGACAACACGTCGGCATGTGGTTTTACATTTAACACCATTGAGTGTTGCCGACAAATTCAGTGACTATATTGCTAAGTCTGAAGCGGGTTGGGTTTTTACCTCAGCTACACTGGCGGTAAATGGTGGTTTTGAGCACTTTTCTCAGCAATTAGGTTTAAATATAGCGAAAACGAAAGCCGCGACCTTACTTGTTGATAGCCCGTTTGATTATCAATCGCAGTCACAGCTAATTGTACCGCGCTATTTACCTGCTGCTCAGCACCATAGTCGAGCACTAGCACTCGCTGAGTTAGCGATACCTTTAATAATGGCAAGTAAAGGAGCTTGCTTCTTATTATTCACTAGCTATCGGATGTTAAACCAAGTTGCAGATATCTTAGCGGAAAAGATTGAATCACCCTTATTAGTTCAAGGGCGAATGAGTAAAGGACTTTTGTTAGCCGCGTTTATTGATAACCCGGAAGCGATTTTATTAGCAACCGCCAGTTTTTGGGAAGGGGTTGATGTTAGAGGTGACAAATTAACTTGTGTCATTATAGATAAACTTCCGTTCGCTTCACCCGACGACCCGATGTTGCAGGCGCGCTGTGAAGATGTTCGACGACGCGGAGGAGATCCTTTTGCTGAAATCCAATTACCACAAGCCGTTATTGCATTAAAACAAGGTGTTGGTCGTTTAATTCGAGATGTTACCGACCAAGGTGTCATGGTAATATGTGATGATAGATTAGTGAATCGCCCTTATGGCGAAGTTTTTTTAAAAAGTTTACCTATGATGAAACGCAGTCGAGATATTGAGCAAGCGAGTGAATTTCTTACTTCACTATCAGAGTAATAGTTAATTTAAATAGTAATAATGATAAGTATTAGAGAGAATAATTTGAATTTTTTGGCAATAGACGCTTCAACGGAAGCATGTTCAGTAGCATTAACGTTTAACGACCAAACGATCAGTGAATTTGAGCTAGCACCACAATCGCATAGCTTAGTGTTACTGCCGATGATTGATCGCTTACTTAAAAAAGCCGATATAACGTTAGCACAATTAGATGGGCTTATTTTCGGACAAGGGCCGGGAAGTTTTACCGGCGTTCGAATTGGCGTTGGCGTCGCACAAGGCTTAGCTTTTGCTGCTGATTTAAAAGTTGTTGGGGTATCAACCCTGCAAGCTATGGCTCAACAAGCTTACAGTCGGCATCAGCAAGTAGAGGTTATTGCAACGATCGATGCTCGTATGTCAGAGGTTTATGCCGGCTATTATCGATTAAATGAGCAAGGTATTATGGAAGCTGCGCTGCAAGATACCGTACTAGCACCTGAAAAATTAGCTGAGTATTTAAATCAGTCTTTAACTGAAAATCAACAGGTCTATGGTGTCGGTACTGGCTGGGAAGCTTATAAAAGTGAACTTGAACCTTTAAAAATTAATGCGGGAACACCAGAGATACTTTTTCCTAATGCGGAAGAACTATTAGAAATTGGTCAGTATTACTTTTCCCAAGGAAAGGCGGTTAGTGCTGAAAACGCTCAACCGGTTTATGTACGTGATACTGTTTCATGGAAAAAGCTGCCGGGTAGGTAATCGATTTTATTTACGTGAAAATACAAAAAGTTTTGTAATTTGGCAAAACCTTGGTAAATTTAAACTATGCAAATAAATAGTACGAGTTCGTTCACGCCTCAATCAAGCGCATCGTTGTCGGTTGATAATCAAAATCAGGTTGCTGAGCAACGTGATCGCTTTCGTGTCCAACAAACTCAGCAAAGTACAGAGCAAACTGAAAAAACCAACAAAGACAGCACGCAACAAACCCAAGATCAAGACCAACAAGCGAGTCAAATTGCACGTTTTGATATTGATGAGCAAGCACTTGCTTTAGTCGAACAAGCTCAATTTGAAAATCAGCAAGCACAACTCAATTCAAGTGCATCTCAAACTGTTTCAACAAGTAATATTTCTTTTTCAGGCCAAACTAACCAGCAAGTCGGCAATAAGAATAATAGCCAAGCAAGTTATGACAGCCCATCAAAGCAAAACCAAACCGCAATTGCAGCATATTCTTCAGTAGATAATATCGCTCAACGTGAAAATATTCAGCAGGTATTTGGTATCGACTTACTTGTCTAATTAACACTAATCGCGTTTTGTCATATATTCTTCTTTTATCATAATGAAAAATAATCCATGAATAGTAAGCCTTCGTCCTTTTTGAAAAAATATCACTTTTGGTTAATATTGATTACCGCATTAATTATTAGCCAAATCCCCATTGTTTCAATACCTTTCAAATGGCTTGAAAGTTATTTTCATGAAATCAGTCATGGCCTAGCTGCGCTCTTTACCGGGGGGACTATCGTACAAATTCAATTGTTTTCTAACGGGGCAGGGCTATGCACAACTCGTGGAGGAATGAATTTTTTTATTAGCTTTATGGGTTATGCTGGCGCGGCGTTATGGGGAATAGGGATTTACTTTATCGCGAGTATGCACCAACGGGCAGCACAAATATTAAGTGGTATTATCGCATTATTGTTACTAACCACTTTGATTTTTTGGGCTAGAGATATTTTAACGCTAATGATTATTAGTGTTTTGCTAGCACTCGTTTTATTGAAATTTAAATATAAAAAATTAAGTTACTTACAGATAAGTTTGCAAATAACAGGGGCAATTATTTTACTTAACAGTGTAAAAAGTCCTTGGTACTTGGTTGATGGACGTAACTTTGGCGATGGTGCTGCATTAGCACAACTCACTGGCATACCTGAATTTTTATGGGTCGTTATATGGTTTAGTATTGGTGTTGGTGGTATTGTTTGGTTAGCGAATATATCTAGAAAAGGTAAATATGATGAAAAAACGTAATATAATCTTAATGCTACCCTTATGGGTAAGTGCAATATTTATAAGTGGCTGTTCATCAGTTCCAGAAGCATTGCAGGTACCTGATAATACGGTATTAACAGACTTTGTCGTTGTTCGAGATAATGCTAACACAGAACAAGGAAATGCAGCTCGCTGGGGTGGCGTTATTGCAAAAGTAACCAATAATGCTAACAATAGTATGTTAGAAATTGTTCACTTTCCGTTAAAGTCGTCTGCGATACCCAAGCAAGGTAATGAAACGTTAGGACGATTTCGTGTTTATTTCTCAGGTCTACTCGATCCTGTTATTTATAAAGAAGGTCGCAGTATAACCGCATTAGGAGCTGTCGCCGCTTCCGAAGAAGGAAAAATTGGCGAGCACGAATATAATTATCCGGTCCTAACCGCGACAAAAATACACTTGTGGAAAGAAAAAAAGCAAGTCGATGTGCGCGTTATCCATAATCCATTTTGGTCGTCTCCTTCTTTCTGGCAGCCTCGCTATTCCAATTACCCAAGAAGAGTTGTGGTAAGAAAAGCACCAGCACCTGTCAAAAAGAAATAGTCACTTTGCGTATCCCTGATAACGTCGAAGAGGTGAGTTTTAACTTAGGTGAACTCACCCTGACTGGCCTAGCTTGTGGTGACAAAAACGACGAGCTAATTTTGTGTTTACATGGTTGGTTAGATAACGCGGCTAGTTTTTTACCTTTGTTACCTTACTTTAAAGGTAAACGTGTTATTGCCATAGATTGGCCAGGACATGGCTTATCGTCCCACAGAAGTGCCGATGCCCATTATCATTTTATCGATTATGTTTATGATTTGTTATTGCTGTGGGAAATAAATCACTGGCAAAAAGTTGATATAGTTGCCCATTCAATGGGTGGAATGATTTCATCAGCATTTTCAGCCGCTTTTCCTGAAAAGGTTAAGTCATTAACCTTACTTGATTCAATTGGCTTTATTAGCGGTGAAGCCGAGGAAGCGACCGATCATTTACGTAAGGGGCTGTTAAGTCGTTTAACGTGCAATCAACAACTATCGCCCTCAACAAAAAAGAAAAAATTTCACCCCAGTTTAGATTCTGCAATTAAGGCTAGGGTACAAGTCTCTGATTTAAACTTTCAACAAGCAAAGTTGTTGGTTGAACGGGGGATTATTGAAAATGATAATGGCTTTATTTGGCGAACTGACCGTCGTTTAAGGAATACATCGCCGTATCGGCTAACGTTGGCGCAAGCAAAACAGTTTATTGAAGATATTACTATTCCTGTGCAATTAATTTATGGTGACAAAGGTTTGTCTTTTGTACAAACTGGTTTGAAAGAGTTTGGTCCCTTGTTTGATAACTTTACTAGTTATAAATTAATTGGAGGACATCATTTTCATATGGCTGAGCCTGAGCAGACTAGTAGACATATTTTAGAGTTTATTGGCTGATTTTTTCTAAATGTTACCGTTTATAAAGAGAAAACGGTAAACGTGGCTAAAATTAATAGACATCAGACCAGTAATCACGTAAAAAGAAAATTCAAACATCCGTTTTAAAAATAAAAATTCATTCATATAGAGTAAAATGACGATATCGATTAAAAAATAATACATAAAATATAAAAGTATTAATCGAATAAAACCAATAATCGTCTACAGTTAAGCTATTATTAGAGGAGTCGCAAAGTGCAACAAACGCAAAAAATTTGGCTTGAAAAAAGTTATCCACCCGGTGTCCCATTTGAAATCGATGCAGATAAGTACTCCTCGTTATCTGATATGTTCAATAAATATGTTGATATTTATGCTGAACGCACTGCCTTTATTAATATGGGCGCAGAAATCAATTACCGAGATCTAGAGATACAATCAAAAGCGTTTGCTGCTTATTTACAAAATGATTTAGGTTTAGTTAAGGGCGATAAGTTTGCCATTATGGTACCTAATTGTTTGCAGTATCCTATTGCATTGTTTGGTGCTTTACTTGCTGGTTTGACCGTGGTTAATGTTAACCCGCTATACACGGCCCGTGAACTCGAGCATCAATTGAAAGATTCAGGCACTAAGGCAATGTTAATCATTGAAAACTTTGCTAGTACCTTAGAAAAAGTCATTGATAATACCTCGGTTGAGCATGTCATTCTTACTTCTTTAGGCGACCGACTGGGTACTGTAAAAGGTGCGCTAGTTAATTGTGTGGTCAAGTATGTTAAAAAAATGGTACCAGCCTTTAAATTATCAAACACCATTAGATTTAATAAAGTTGTCTCTCAAGGGATGCTCAAAACTTACCAGCCAGTAGAACTTTGTGGTGAAGATCTTGCTTTCTTGCAATATACCGGTGGTACAACAGGTGTGTCAAAAGGGGCTATGCTGACCCATCGCAATATGATTGCAAACTTATTACAAGCAAAAGCCGCAATAAAGCCTTTGATGGAAGACGGCAAAGAACTTGTGGTCACCGCATTACCGCTTTATCATATCTTCGCATTAACGGCTAACTGCCTAACCTTTTTAACGTTAGGTGGTACCAACTTATTGATCACCAACCCTCGTGATATGCCTGGTTTTGTAAAAGAGCTGGCTAAATATCCTTTTACCGCAATTACTGGCGTTAACACTTTATTCAATGGCTTATTAAATACTCCTGGTTTTAAAGACCTTGATTTTAGTACGTTGAAAATGTCGCTTGGCGGCGGTATGGCAGTGCAGCGTTCTGTGGGTGAAGCATGGGAGCGTGTCACAGGCACACGTTTATTAGAGGGCTATGGCTTAACTGAGTGTGCACCTTTAGTAACATTATGTCCTTATGATCAAAAAAGCTATAGTGGCAACATTGGTTTACCGGCGTCATCAACAGATATACGCATCATTAAAGATGATGGCAGTGATGCTGAGATTGGTGAACCAGGTGAGATGTGGGTAAAAGGTCCACAAGTCATGAAAGGATATTATCAGCGCGAAGCGGACACGGCTGAAATTCTAAAAGAAGGTTGGCTGGCGACAGGCGATGTAGCTCTTATGGATGATAAAGGTTTCTTTAAAATTGTTGACCGTAAAAAAGATATGATTATCGTTTCAGGCTTCAATGTTTATCCTAATGAAATTGAAGAAGTGGTCATGATGCATGAAGGTGTATTAGAAGTCGCTGCTATTGGAATAGATAATGACGCAACAGGTGAAGCGGTCAAGATATTTGTTGTGCTTAAGGATAAAACATTAACGGAAAAAGATCTGATTAAACATTGTCGTGCCAATTTAACCAGTTATAAAGTACCGAAGTATGTTGAGTTTCGAGATGACTTACCCAAAAGCAACGTAGGTAAAATTTTAAGAAGAGAATTACGATAATTCTTAAGTGATAAAACATAAAGGCTGTAAGTTTATTCTTACAGCCTTTTTTTAGCTCTTTATTTTGCTTTTTGCGCGTTAACACGTTGGCCATTTACAGCCAAACTATCACTCGTCATTAAATACACATAGGCTGGCATTATATCTACCGGTTTTGCTGAATCGTTTTCATGTTCTGCTGGGTAGGCAGTGTTACGCATATTAGTGCGTGTTGCACCTGGGTTTATCGCATTAACACGTAACGTGGTATTTTCGTATTCGTCAGCAATAACTTGCATTAGCCCTTCTGTTGCAAACTTTGAAACGCTGTACGCCCCCCAATAAGCCTTACCACTATTACCAACACCAGAGGTGGTAAATATCAATGATGCGTGATCACTGAGCAATAATGCAGGGATTAATGCCTGAGCCATTAGATGCTGAGCAGTCACATTAACTTGCATTACATCTTGCCAAATTTGTTGATGTATCTGCGTGTAAGGTGTCAACTCACCTAGCATTGAGGCATTGAGTAACGCGCCATCAATTTTACCAAATTGATTAACAATGGTCGCCGTCATATCTATATAGTGCTGTTTGGTTGCACCCTTTAAATCAAGGGGAATAATGGCAGGTTCAGTGGAACCTTGTGCGATGATTTCGTCGTAAACTGACTCTAATTTAGCGGTTGTTTTTCCTAATAAAATAACTGTAGCACCTAATTCAGCATAGGTTAATGCCGCTTGGCGACCAATACCATCGCCTGCGCCGGTAACTAAAATGATTTTATTGGCTAATGAATTTGCTGTTATTTGGTAATTATACATAGTATCGATACAAATTATTTGAGGGTAAATAAGGCAGTAATTCTACTACTTTGACCTATTGACTGACGAGTAATATTTAAAAGTTTTAGCTAAAATGCCAGTTAAAGTTATAATAAAAGAAGAAACCGCTAGCACTTAAGCAATTCTTACGGTAAGTTTAACTGGTCGAACAAGTTAGTTTTGTGAGTACGCTTAACAAAATTATAGATAAATAAAAAATAAAAGCATAAAAAGCTAAATAATATAAAGCTCGTCTGTGGGGAGATAAAATGAAAAAGCTCGTACTTAGTGTTGCTATTGCCAGTGTTCTTGGACTAACGGCATGTGATGATGAATCAATTAAAGATGTTCAAAATGAAGTGGTTGAAAACGGCAGTGCCGTAACACCAACCGCTCGTGTTAAATTTAATCCAAGTGCAGGTGCTGCCGGACTTTCTATTCCAAACGATTTGATTTTTCAAGGCACCGTTGACGGTACTTTAGAAATACCCGTTGCAGACCCTACTGATGGCTCAGATCCTTTTGTTGCTATTAGTGCGCTTGACGGTTGGTCTATTTCTCAACCATTTCCCCTTGGAATTGAATTCCCAGCGGGTACCTCTTTAGATGCAAGTAGTGCTTCTGAACCTGGTTCGGTAAGAGTTTTTGAAACCGTAATGGGTGGTGACGTAAATGACGCTGATTGTACTGCTGTAACACGCGGCTTCGCTTGTAAAGTTGTTAGTGAATTAGTGTTTATGCAAGACTTTGTTACTCAAAAGTCTGGCGATAATGTTTTATTTATCCCAATTCAGCCACTTAAGGCAGAAACGACTTATGTCATGGTGATGACCAATAATCTCCGTGACAACAACGGTAAAGCGATTGCTGGTTCTAGTACTTATGAATTAGTACGTCAAGATATAAAAACATTACCTCTAGGTAGTGCTTCACAACTAGGTTTGCAAGCTGTTATTAACAGTTATGAAGCTGCTGTAGTCGCAGCAGGGGTTGGTAGTGATAGTATTGTTTATACCGCTGCAATGACAACACAATCAACGACACGAGTATTAAGTACGGTTAAGTCTTTGATGGCTGCGGGCGTACCTCAAATGGTTGCTAATGCTCAACAAGGAATTCCTGCAATTGGCGTAGCCGATACCGGTATTTCAGTTGCAAACGTATTAGCGGGTTCAATTCCAGAAAGTTTGATCCCATTATATTCAGCAGCAAACTACATGCGTGGTTCAATTACACTTCCTTATTACTCAGGTGTACCTTCTGCCGAAAACCCATTAGCTCCTGTTAATGACTGGTGGCGTGCACGTTGTGATTCTGGCGCTACACTTGCAGGCTTAGCAGCAGCAAACCCAGCGGCGATTCCTGCTGATGCGTTAGATGCTAATGATGGTTTTTGTATGAATTTTGGTTTACGTGATTTAAGCTCAAGCGCAAATCCAGTATTAGCTACTCTTGATACCGAACGTAATTTAACTAAGTTTAACCCTATCCCTGCAACAAGTGCGATGTTGCCCATTGATGTGCAAATGACTACCCCTGATTTAGTTTGGGCTAACCCAGTACGTGCAAGCATGGGCTTACCAGCATTAGAAGTGCCTGAAAATGGTTGGCCAGTAGCGATTTTAGTTCATGGCATAACTTCAACTAAAGAACAAATGTTACCGATCACTGGTATATTATCTGCCTTTGGTATCGCAACTATTGCGATTGATCAGCCACTACATGGCAGCCGTGGTTTTGATTTAAATGGTGACGGCACTGATGAGATTAATACCTCTACAGTGTCAACATTACACTATGTTAACTTACGTAGTATGCTGAGTATGCGTGATAACACGCGTCAAAGTACCGCTGATTTATTAGGTTTACGTTTAGGCATTAACTTCTTAGGTGGTGCTGACAGCGATGGCAACCCAATTAAAATTGATAGTAGTAAAGTACACCTTCTAGGACATTCACTAGGTGGTATATATGGTATGAATACTGTTGGTTTAGCAAATACTGAACTAAATCCACAAATTGACGGATTATTTAAAATTGCTAGTACCTCTTTAGCAATGCCAGGTTTAATGTTAGCCAACTTCGGTATTGATTCACCAATATTTGAAGGCTTAACTAAGTCTAATTTAACTTTACGATTATCGCCTGATTTTGCCGCAGCAGTTGCAGCAACATTACCTGCTGATTACACTCAAGCTGAACTAAGTGGTTTCTATTTTGCTTTCTATGATGGTTTATCTATTGAGCAAAAAGCAACACTAAATGCTGGATTCGCGCAGTTTACGTTTGCCGCGCAAACCGTTACTGATTCTGGTGACCCTATTGCTTATGTACAAGCCTTAGCAGCAACACAAACACCTACACACTTGATTGAAGTTGTTGGTGACGGCGCAGATAACCTTCCAGACCAAACAGTGACTAACAGAGCACCGTTTACCCCTATGGGAGGCACCGAACCTGCTATTGCTTTATTAGGCTTGGAAGCTGTTAGTGAAACTACTGCTGGCTCAGGTGTGGTAAGATTTGTTCATGGTCATCATACTTCAATACTTGACCCTCGTGCTACTGCCGCTTCACCTGACGCTGTGTTAAGTGCTAGAGCAACACAAGAGATGCAATCGCAAGTAGCCGTATTCTTTGCGACTATGGGACAATTAATTCAAGTAACAGACGCAGCTGTTGTTAAATAACTTTAGCAATAACTAAAAAAGCCCTCTTAGGAGGGTTTTTTTTTGCCTTTTTTTGCCTTTTTAACTTATTAACTTTATTTATTGACAATATGCCCCATATAGTTAGTAGATAAATTTATATATTAGCTTCAAGTCAATAAACGACTTAGACATATGATGTTAATAACAGGAGAATATATTGGAATTTTTGTATGAGTACGGGTTGTTTTTAGCGAAAGCGATCACCTTAGTTATTGCTATTGTCGCAATTGTCACGGTTATTGCTTCTTCAGCAATGAAACCCGCCGGTAAAAAAGGTGAGTTAGAGCTTAATGACTTATCTGAAGAGTTTATCGATGTTGAAGAAGATATTATTCATTACCTCTTATCTAAAGAAGAATTAAAAGAAAAAGATAAGAAAGATAAGAAAGCAGCGAAAGAAAAAGCTAAAGCCGATAAGAAAGCAGCAAAATTATCAGCCGATAATGAAGGTTCCATAGTTAAAGCTGAAGCTAGGATTTTTGTTGTTGATTTTAATGGCAGCATTGACGCACGTGAAGTGAGTGCACTACGTGAAGAGATATCAGCAATACTAACGGTTGCAACCCTTGAAGATGAAGTGTTTTTACGTTTAGAAAGCGGTGGTGGCATGGTTCACGGTTATGGCCTAGCAGCTTCACAACTTGACAGACTTCGTCAACATAATATCCCGTTAACTGCATCAGTTGATAAGGTTGCGGCAAGTGGTGGCTATATGATGGCATGTGTTGCCAATCATATTATCTCTGCACCGTTTGCAATTGTTGGCTCAATCGGTGTTATTGCACAAGTTCCTAACTTTCATAAACTGCTCAAGAAAAACGATATTGATTACGAACAATTTACTGCTGGCGAGTTCAAACGTACAGTGACTATGTTTGGTGAAAATACCGACAAAGGTCGTGAAAAGTTTTCTGAAGAGTTAGAAGAAACACATGTGCTATTTAAAGACTTTGTTCGCGAACGTCGTCCAAGTTTAGATATTGATAAAGTTGCAACAGGCGAACATTGGTTTGGCAGTACCGCGAAAGAGCTTGGTTTAGTTGATGAAATTCAAACCAGTGATGATTTCCTTCAGTCTCGAAGTAAGTCGCACAAAATTATTGCTTTAAGATACGTAATGAAAAAAACCTTAGCGGAAAAGTTTTCAAAAGCTGCATCAATGTCTGTTGATTCTATCTTTAGTAAACTTTGGCAAAATAATCGTATATTTCCAAGTTAACGCATGCATTTTGAGTAAATAAGATCTAAAAAAGGATGCTAATGGCATCCTTTTTTGTTTCTTTACGCTGGGCTATTAGAGGTTATTATTTAATTATCCACTTGAGAGAAGTTCTAGAGAAACTTCCTTAAAAGCTTTTAAAGTATACCTATAATTAAGATAAACGCTTACTCAGCAATCAATAGCGACTTTTCAAAGTCATGAGTAGACTTTACTTCTTTATCGCTTATTTGTGTCACTGGCACATTAATATTAGCTGATGCCAACATGGTACTAAAGGTACTCAATTTCATTGAATCAGCGAGACTTTTTTCAGCCGCTAATGTTATTGAAAATTCAGCGACTGTTTCTACTTCCACCAATTCTATGGCTTGAACTTGTGCTACCATCATGGTTGCTGCTACTGTTAATATCGCTACTTTATTAAAAAATTTCATAGGGTCACCCTTAAATTAAACGTTATATCCATATAGATGTTCTGGGACCTTTCTTACTTAATTCTTGAATATGGGTTGGGAATCATACTCAATAGTTAGCCCAATAGGTTTGGGATAAAGATGAAGTCCTTCATCTATGAAATGAATTCTACGTTAACTCTGGTAACTTTTGAAATGACAATTTATAATGTTTATCATTAGAAAAACTAATGAATAATAGTTATTTATCATTGTTGCTTATTTATGCATTTATTTTGAATGTCATTACACGTAAAAGTTATGGTTAAAGGTGAATTTTGTCTAGCAGGCTCCCGCCACTAAACGCTTTAAGAGCATTTGAGGCATCAGCAAGACAGTTGAGTTTTACTCGCGCTGCTGAAGAATTATTCGTCACTCAGGCGGCAATCAGTCATCAAATAAAATCGCTTGAAGATTTTTTAGGCATAAAGTTATTTATGCGTAAAAATCGTGCTTTGTTGCTTTCGGAAGAAGGACAAGCCTACTACCTTGATATTAAAGATGTCTTTAATGCCATTAACGAAGCAACTGAACGATTGTTTGCCCGTGGTGAAAAAGGCGCAATAACCGTTAGCACCCAACCAAGCTTTGCTATTCAGTGGTTGGTGCCAAGATTAAATGCTTTTTATGCTTTACATCCTGATATCGATGTTCGCATTAAAGCGGTAGATCAACCTGAGAATTCATTGACGGGTGATGTTGATGTAGCGATATATTTTGGCCGCGGTCATTGGGCCGACATTGATGCAGAACAATTACAAAAAGAATACCTTATACCTGTTTGTTCACCTTTATTGTTGCAAGGTAAAAAACCACTCGATAAAGTCGAAGATTTGATCAACCATACTTTATTGCATGATACTTCTCGCCGTGACTGGAAACGATGGTTCAAACAAGTAAACGTTAAAGCAACCAACGTCAATCATGGACCCATATTCAGTCATTCCGCTATGGTTGTTCAGGCTGCAATGCATGGGCAAGGTGTCGCCTTAGCGCATAGTTTCCTGGCGAAACCTGATATTGATGCCGGTAGGCTTATATGTCCCTTTGAAGATGTTTTAGAAAGTAAAAATGCCTACTACGTCGTGTGTCGAGACCGGCAAGTTGATTTAGGTAAAATTGCAGCATTTCGTGAATGGGTGCTTGATACGGTTGCCCAAGACCAAGAAGAATTAAATGACCAATAAGATGATTAATCTTACTCCAGATATTTCAACTATTATCAGTACCGTAGCACAGCCTAAAGCTTTGGTTGTTTTTGCTCATGGTGCGGGTGCCGATAAAAGTCATGAATTTATGGAACAAGTCAGTCTGGCTTTAAACCAAAAAAATATCAATGTATTGAGATTTAACTTTTCGTATATGGATGTTCGCTTGGCGCAAGGTAATCGTAGACCACCCGATAGAATGCCAAAATTACTGGAATGTTTTTCCACCGTTATTGACGGGTTAGAAAGTGATTTACCCCTTTTTATCGCGGGGAAATCAATGGGTGGACGTGTCGCTGCGACATTGGCTGGAGACAAAACCGCTAAGTTTTTAGGGGTAATGTGCTTAGGTTACCCGTTTCATCCACAGAAAAAACCTGAAAAATTAAGGTTGGGACCTTTGCAAGAAACACAAATACCTATATTAATTTTACAGGGCACTCGAGATGCTTTAGGTAGCCAAGAAGAAATTGCACAATATGAATTTTCAGAGCGTTGCCACTGTATATTTTTTACCGATGGTGATCATAATTTGAAACCACGAATAAAGTCAGGTTTTACCCACGCTCAACACATACAATCGGCGGTTAATGAAATGGTGAAATTTATTGATGAGCATAAACCAGATGAAACATAGTTGTGTTTATAGAAATTACTTGACCGCCATTATTATATTTATTGGTATCAGTGGCTGTTTTTCTGTATTATTCGGCGCTTGGTTTGCTCATGCTGGGGCAAATTTGCCAAATGAAGTACAATCACGCCTTGCCAATGCATTGCAATATCAATTTTTTCATACTATAGCACTACTTACCGTGGCCATTTGGTTACAAGTTCTAATGAGTAAGCGTCATGGTGCTAAAGTAATTAATCTTTTATATTTATCAGCAAGCTTTTTTATAGCCGGGATTTTATTTTTTAGTGGTGTTTTGTATATAAAAACATTTTTTGATTTTACTGTTATTGGAAAAATAGTTCCCTTTGGTGGTATATCATTTGCGCTGGGTTGGTTGTGTATCAGCTGGGCGGGAATTAATAGTACTCTGTGTACTTCAAACACAGACCAAGATCGTTTGTAGGTAAATTAGTTATGACCTCTATTATATTATATTGTCGCCCAGGCTTTGAAAAAGAGTGTGGTGCAGAAATCCAAGAAAAAGCCGCGTGGAATGAAGTGTTTGGCTATTTACAGCTCACTAAAAACGAAGGTTTAGTCTATTTTCATTTAAACAATCCTGAAGACGGTGGAGTTTTAATGGAAAAAATCCCTTTGCGTCGTCTGATATTCGCTCGTGATTGGTTTGTTACCGTAACAGATAAAATTGATTTACCTGATTACAATCGTGTTGAAGCTATTACCGAAGTTTTAGGTACCGAATGGCAATATGCTGATTTACGAATGGAAATGCTCGACACAAACGAAGGCAAAGAACTTTCAAAATTCTGTCGTAAGTTGTCAGTACCGCTACGCCAGGCATTACGTAAGAATAAAATTCTTATGGAAAAAGGTGATAACGATGGCGCTATCTTACATGGTCTTTTTCTTAGTGGTAAAGAAGCTATTTTTGGTTTTTCATTAGCCGATAATAGCTCTGTTTATACTATGGGTATTCCAAGGTTGAAGTTTCCAAGCGCTTCACCGAGCCGTTCAACATTAAAATTAGATGAAGCTTTTCTTCACTTTGTACCTCGCGATGAGTGGGACGAACGTTTAACATCAGGTCTTAAAGCCGTTGATTTAGGCGCTGCTCCTGGTGGTTGGACTTATCAATTAGTACGTCGTGGTATGATGGTGACAGCTATTGATAATGGCGCTATGGCTGAGTCATTAATGGATACAGGGCAAGTTAAACATCGCATGATGGACGGTTTTAAATATGTACCGATGAAGCAAAATGTCCATTGGTTAGTATGTGACATGATTGAAAAACCTCAGCGCGTTGCTAAGCTAATGGCTGAGTGGTTATTAAAAGGTTACTGTAAAGAAGCTATATTTAATTTAAAGTTGCCAATGAAAGGTCGTTATCAGGAAGTCACTAATGACTTACAAATACTTAAAGATGCTTTTAGTGAGCATAAAGTGAAGTATGAACTCTACGCTAAGCATCTTTATTATGACCGTGAGGAAATAACTGTTCATGCAAGATTATTATCTCCACCGCCAATGAAAGAAGAATAGCACGACTCTTCTTGCATTAAAAAACCGACGTAATGTCGGTTTTTTAATGTCTGTTACAAGCAAGTATTTATAACAACTTCTAACCCGTTAGGTTTATAAGCGCTCTAATACCGCTTGGGTAAAATCAGTGGTGCCGTGAGTGCCGCCTAAATCGCGAGTTGTTCTATCACCTGTAGCAATGACATCTGTAATTGCATTACGGATTTTACTGGCTTTATCACCCATGTTTAAATATTCAAGCATTTGAATAGCGGCTAATATCACTGAGGTAGGGTTAGCTAAGTTTTTGCCTGCAATATCCGGTGCACTACCATGCACAGCTTCAAAAATAGCGCAGTCGCCACCAATGTTAGCGCCAGGAGCCATACCTAAGCCACCAACTAAACCTGCACACAAGTCAGATAAAATATCACCAAATAAGTTGGTTGTTACAATGACATCGAATTGCTCTGGGTTCATCACTAATTGCATACAACAATTATCAACGATCATTTCTGTCGATTCTATTTGTGGATAGCGGGCAGCAACCTCACGTGCAACTTTTAAAAACAAGCCAGAAGTTGATTTTAAAATATTCGCTTTATGAACAGCTGTTACTTTTTTTCTACCTTCTTTGATAGCCGTTTCATAGGCAAAAATAAGAATGCGTTCAGCACCTTCACGGGTAATTAAACTTTTTGCTTCAGCAACTTCGCCATCATCAGACAATGTTTGTCCTAAGCCTGAATACATACCTTCGGTGTTTTCACGTACCGTTATAATGTTTATGTCTTCGTAGCGGGCTTTAGTGCCTTTAAACGATATTACAGGACGAACATTTGCGTAGAGTTGGAAATGCTTACGCAAGGTAACATTGATAGAAGTAAAGCCTTCGCCAACTGGCGTGGTAAGTGGGCCTTTAAGGGCTATTTTATTTTTTTGAATAAGCGCTAAGGTACTTTCTGGGATCAAGTCACCATGATTTTCAAGAGCAGTAAGACCGGCGTCAGCATATTCATATGCAAAATCACATCCGGCTTTGTCTAGTATTTTAATTGTAGCATCGATAATATCGGGACCAATGCCATCGCCGGGGATCACTGTTATGGTTTGTGTAGCCATTTTTCTGCCTTTCAAAAGAGTTTGTCAAATTAGGAAACGGGTGCTGTTATAGCACGCGGTACTTATGTAATCTAGGATAAAACCTTTCAGGAACCCTACATCGTTTGGTTTTACCTGATTGTGTTTTATAGTTGTTAGTATAAAGGATCGTTTAATAAAACGTTATTAGACTTTTGTTTTATTAAAGCTGCTTTCAGCGTTAGTTTATAGTTGCTGAAACTGTTCGTAAGCTGTGTTGCCAATAGCGATAAGTGACCCATTTTTAAATAAAAGTGCGGTACATTCGTCTTGGGTAGTAAACCCATCAGATTTAACGTGTTGAGTACGATAAAATGTCACTTGAAAACTGTTTTCATTAACTTTTTTCGCCTCTGTTATATCTGGGCTGCCTAATTCTTCGATCGCTTGGTCGAAATTAAACTTTTCTAAGGTTAATTTACCTATGTACTGCTTGTTATATGATTCGCGGTCACCCCATTCCATATCAGATGGACTGTCATCATAAAAGTTTACCACTAGGGCAACAAAAACACCGTAAATGGCTAATGCGATTAAGATACGAGAGATGACTTTCTTATTCATTTATTAAAATTTCCGTTAAATTGTTGATCAATATTGAAAGATGAAGCTTAACAACCGCTAATGATTTTAGTTAATTTATACAACGTTTAATACAAATATTTTGTTCACCCCCCTAAGAAGAAAGGCGAATATCTTTCAAATTAAAGCCCAGTGGTATGTCTTTTTTGAGCGTAATAAGCTCTTGGCTGAGTGTAATTTGTTCTTTATGTTCAGCAAGCTTATTGGCTAATGTTGCTTTAATATCAGTTGCTTCAAGTATACTTTTTAATGAGCCATACTGATTTAGTAACTGTGCAGCAGTGACTTGTCCAATCCCCGCAACCCCTGGAATCTTATTGGTATTGTCACCGGTTAATGTCCATAAATCCATAAGCTGTTGTGGCTTAACATTGAATTTACTTAGTACAAAGTTAGTATCAAGATGGCGACGATTAAAGTGATCATAAACGCCGATATGTGGACCCAGTAATGAGAGAAAGCCTTTATCTGTCGAAACGATCGTGACATTTTGATCTTTTAATGCCATTTTTACTGCCAATGTCGCAATGATATCGTCAGCTTCATCTTCTTCTGGTATTAATGAATCGACTTGTTGCTTCATTAACTCATCTTGAATATCAGGAAGGCTGGCAGCCAAATGCGCTGCCATTTTTTTTCTGCCTTTCTTATAATCAGGGAATAGTTCGTAACGCCAACAAGGCTTGTCACTGTCAAATACCGCTAAAACATGACTAGGTTGTAGATGTGCAAGTATTTTTGTTAACGCTTGTCCGCAAGCGATCTGGGTATTAAACAGGACTTGTTGTTTGGTGTTTTCTGCAAGCTCGTTATTAAAAAGAAAAGGACGCTCTTGTACTGCGTATATTCTCCTAATTAAATTCAACGCATCAATTAATACAAGATGTGCGGACATTCATTTACCCTTAAATTACTTTATAGCATGGTAGATATTTACTGCCAGGTAGTTTCATTCGCTGTTGCTCAACAAATGACGCCAGTAAATTATCCATTAGTTTCATTATTTTTTTATCGCCAGATATTTCAAAGGGACCATTCTCTCTGATCGCTTTAATACCCTGCGATTTTACGTTACCCGCTACTATAGCAGAAAAAATACGGCGTAAGTTTGCTGCTAATGTCGCTTTGTCTAAATCATAGTTAATTGGCAGGTTAGCAATGTTTTCGTGCGTAGGTTCAAAAGGCTGTTGAAAGTCGGGCTCAATCACTAAAGACCAGTTAAAATGGAAGGCATCACCCGTTTTTTTGCGATAAGTTATGACTTCATTTAATTTATGACGCATGGCTTTAGCTACCGCAATTGGGTCATCAACAATAATTTCATAAAGGTTTTGTGCTTTTTCACCTAAAGTTGCGCCAATAAAGCGATCAACTTGAATAAAGTATTCTGCGCTCTCTTTAGGTCCTGTCAAAATAATAGGCAATTTTTGAGCTTCATTTTTGCTATTAAGCATAATACCTAAAATATAAAGCAATTCTTCGGCGGTTCCTGCGCCCCCAGGGAAAATAACAATACCATGTGACATTCGAACAAACGCTTCTAAACGTTTTTCGATATCAGGCATGATAACTAATTCATTAACGATAGGATTAGGTGGCTCAGCCGCAATAATACTTGGTTCTGTTAAACCAATATAACGACCGTCTTTATTACGCTGTTTTGCATGAGCTATAGTTGCCCCTTTCATTGGACCTTTCATTGCACCAGGGCCACAACCTGTACAGATATTAAAGCCTCGCAGGCCCAATTGATAACCCACTTCCTTAGTGTACTTGTACTCATTGTCGTTTATAGAATGCCCCCCCCAACAAGTGACCAGATTAGGATCGCTTTCAGGGATAATAACATTCGCATTTCGTAAAATATCAAATGTAAGATCTGTTATTTGCTGAGTATGTTTAGCATCGGCTTGGTATCTATTATGGGTAAAAAGAATATCGCGTAACACCGCTGATAAAAGCTCTTGTATACCTTTTATTATTTTACCATCAACGAAGGCATCACCGGGTGGGTTTGTTAAAGATAATTTTACCCCACGTTCGCGGCGCAGAACTTGTATCTCAAAATCTTGAAATTTTTGATATATTTGTTCGGCATCATCGGTATGGCTGCCGGCATTTAATACGGCGAGTGAACAATTTCGATAGACTTGATAAGTTTTACTGTTCGCTGATTTTTGAAGTTGCTCTATTTCTGATTGCGAGAGCAGGTTCATATTGCCAACAGGGTTTATTTGCGTATTCATCATTGAGCTCCTTCAGAAAAATGTAAAGCTAATAACTTGAAATGTGCCAAGATTATTAGCTTTTTATGGGTAATTGCAGAAATAAACGGAATTTTTAGGCGATATTTATAGGTAGACAACGTTGTTTTTGCCTTTTTCTTTTGCTTGATAAAGTGCACCATCTGCTCGTTCAAAAGCCATATGGACATTATCATCTTGTTGGATATGTGTAACGCCAATAGAAATGGTGATGGTCACTTTATTACTTTTAAATTTAAAGGGTAATTTTGCGACTTGTAAGCGCAGTCGGTTAAGTTTCTCAATTAAGTTTTCTTGATTGGTACCAGAGAATACGAGTACAAACTCTTCTCCGCCATAACGTGCAATAAATGCGTCACTACCTATGTGTTTTTTTAAGGTACTAGAAATGACTTGTAAGGTTTTATCGCCAGCAGTGTGGCCGTAGGTATCATTAATACGCTTAAAGTTATCAAGGTCCATAACCACAATAGCCAAATCGAAATTTTTATTATGAAAACTCACCATTTCTCTAGCGAAGTATTCATCAAATGCGGCGCGATTGTTGAGCTTAGTCAAGGCGTCTTGTAAGCTTCTGGCTTGTTGTTCTTGAATGCGTTTTTCAAAGTTTCGGCTATGTCTTTCTAATAATTTGACCTTTTCAGTCATTGACGATAATTGGCCGTGTAAAGCATCTTGTTGTTCATGTTCAAAGGTTGTTTTCTTTACAAGTGTGCTGGCAATAAGTTTTAACTTAGCATTAATATCAACTTTTATATCCGCTAGAGACGTGGCTTTATCTAAACCATTAGCCATATCTACAATCTGTTTTTGCAACTGTTCATTTAATAAATCATGTTGTGATTGAGATGCTTTGCAACTGTTTAGTGTTGTCTTTACTGCGGACTGCACGGTTGTTAAGGTTTCGCTTAGTGTTGAAAGAAATACTTTTGCAGTATTTCTTTCATCGTTCAAATCTTCAATGATCACATCAAATACGGCCAAAAAACTGTCCAATAAGTTGTTGTTTGATAAACCTTCATTGAGCTGAGACTTTATCACAGCGATATCTTTTGCATGTTTATCTGAGACAACTAAGTCGGCAATAATTGCTTCAAAACGAGCGATGTATTTCAACTCGGCATCGTTATTAACTTCAACCGTTTTTGTTGTTAAATTCTGTTGTCCTGATAATCCCCCCACAGGAGCAGCGTCAAGAAACTTTGCTGCTAAGGCGTCATCGTAAAAGGTTAATAACTGACTTAACAAGGGAACATATTGTATAACAGCATCTTTGGGATCTTTTGACTCCGTGATAAAACTGCGTAATTTACGTCGTAAGTCAGCAGGTAAGCCATTGATTTTTTGCAAAGCTAAACCAGCGATATGGAATTTTTCGTGCAATTGGTTAAGATTTGAAATATTTATTTGAGATTGCTGTTGTAGTAAAAGTGAAGTTGCGGCTATGTGTGCTTGAATGTCAGCAAGTGGCGCCAACTGTTTGAGTAAAAGTCGTAACTTAGCCAACTTATGATCTAACGTAATATCCATGCCCTTGCATACAAGAGAAAGCTTTTCAATAAAGGTTATTAACAGTGAAGACTGTGAGCTCAGGTCTTTTTCTACGTCGGCACGTGAAGTAATGGCGAGTTCGAGTTTTTTCTTTAGTAACGCTATTTCTTTGTTGGCGGCTGGGTTATTGCTCATAAAAAACGGTCTTCCGTAAAGTACTTTATCGGCTAATGGACTTGATACATTTGCATTGAGTATAGCTAAATATAGTTAATATAAAAATGAATACACTTTTAAATTATATGACTTAATAGTAAACCTAAGATGCTAAAAAGTCAGCATTGATAATGATTTATAATTGATTTATAGTTGATTTATAGTTGATTTAACTCAAATAATGCTTATTGTCTTAGCGTTCTTCCGGTTGGTGCGTGTAAGGTAGACGTCGATCGAAATGGATTTATGTCTAAACCGCCTCGTCTGGTGTAGCGTGCAAAAACAGTCAACTCAGTCACTTGACAATATTTCATTAAATCACAATATATTCTTTCAACACATTGTTCGTGAAACTCATTATGTTGCCTAAATGATATTAAGTAAGCTAGCAAAGCGCTTGGTGAAATTTTTTGACCGCTGTATTGAATATAAATACTTGCCCAATCGGGTTGATTAGTAATTAAACAGTTAGATTTTAATAAATGGCTGACTAAAGATTCATTCTTGACCGTTTTTCCTGCAATATTTGCATTGTTGAGCAGCTTTGGATCAAGTTGATAGTTATCAATATCAAGTTCAACATCATCTATACATAGAGTGTTTTCAGAAAAAATTTGATGATTTATTTCCAGAGCAGGGCAATTATCAACAGGAAATAGCTTTACGCCCGCTTTGCCTTTAGCGGTATTGGATAGATCTTTAATTAAGCAATCTTCAACCTCTTGCCAAGATGAAAACCGACTCTGATTAAAGCTATTTAAATACAATTTAAATGACTTTGACTCAACTATGTTTGTGCTGGTGCAAGGAAAACGAAATTCTGCAACAGCAACAACGGGTTTACCTGTGCTATTGAGCCACGAAATTTCATAGGCATACCAGACATCTTCGCCAATAAAGGGTAAGCTTTCAGCGTGAATAGCTAAACTGTCTCTATTTAAAGTTCGAGGTACCGCTTGCAAGAGTTCTGGGTTATATTCACTACAATAATTAGTGGCTTTTCCAAGTGTTAATTGGCTTAATACTTTTGCGTTTTTATAATTTGTCATACAATGGCTAGTCTAGTCTATTGGTTATGTGTCATTACATTTTAAAGGATCTTTTTAACAGATGAAATCATCACCATGCGAGTTAATGCAATCTTTATCATTATTTTCACAAAAATATTTATCACAATACCAAGAACGCTACCAACATTTACCGCTTATAGAAAAAGACGAGGAATGGCCTTCTCCATGTTTATCAGATGATTATGATGAAAATCATCAATATTGGCAACCTTGTGAAATCAGCGACCCGATTAACTTTGATAATGTTGAAAAAGCGTTAGAAATAACAATACACGCTGATTTTAAAATCTATTTCACCAGTTTGTACAGCGACACCTTAGATGCGAGCTGTGAGGAAGGCGCTTTATCACTACTTTTTGCTTGGAGCAAAGATGACTTCCAACGTTTACAAGAGAATGTGATAGGGCATATATTAATGAAGCAGAAATTAAAACAACCATTGACTTTATTTTTTGCTTTGACCGACGACGATAATATGATTTTAAGTGTCAACAATGACAACGGGGAGATCTGGGTCGAAAAAGTAGGTGCTAAAGCGCATAAGAAAGTGGCCGACTCACTGGTTAGCTTTATTAATATGCTCAGCCCTAGAATTCCTTAACTTATACTTATTTTAGGCTAATGATCAGGGCTTTTAGCTCTGCTAATTCAGTTTCTATTGGCGCTAATGCCGTTGCTATTGCTTTAGCTATCACCATCTCTATTTCTGGAGAGTTCAAGGCTAGCGTTTTATTTTCTTCAACAAGCTTCTCAGTTTCACCGGTTAATTTGCTCAGCTTAGGGTCATGGGTCCAATTTCTTAATATTGATATAAGGGTTGGCAGTGGAACTGGTTTTTTTAGCCTGGTTTTAAGTAAGGCTACCGTTGGCTTTTTACCTTGATTAGCTAATTGATTAGCGATGATTGTTATTTCGTCAGTTATGGTCATAAATTTATAATTACTTGTCAAAGAGGCTATGTTTTAGCGAATATCACAAGATATGTTCGCTGTGTTTACTTGATTTTTATTTTATTTATATATATATCAATGTGTTGCCAAGTTGGTTTGTCACTTGCTATTAAGTAAGTTGTAGACCAATAACGTTGTTTAAATTATATAAAATAATTATACATAAAATATCAATTAGGGAAACTTATGAAAAAATCAATTATAGCATTACTTATTGTGGCACCTTTAACTTTATCATTAACGGGATGTGTTATTGCTGTTGGTGGCGGTGATGAAGGGCATTCAATGTCAACTTCGTTTGGCGATCGTGAATATGAAAACCGTAAGAAAATTGACAAGATTCCATTAAATGCCAGCTATAGCTATGTTAAGCAAAAGCTAGGGCTTGGCGACTTCAATGAAAAATATCAAATAGGCGGTAAAGAAATACAGGTTCTCTTTTATCGTACTCATCGCGTACATAAAGATGATTTAACCACTAAGGACGAGTGTACATATTTACATTTTGTTAATGGTGATTTATTAGAAACAGGTAATGGTGCAGATTATAGGCGCAAAATTTCAGGTTAATCGTTATTGCTAAATAGTATAAAGGTAACCGCTAGTGTTACCTTTATAACTAAACCCTATGTTTTTACTCTAGCTGCACTTGCTATAGACGGTTTATTATTAAATATTTGTCTTAATAAAATAGCTTCAAAGCGTTGGAGTTTTGTTTGACCTTATTCGTTTTTTACTGCTATGGTGATGTAATAAAAATAATAAATGCAAGGATGACAAGGTATGTCAGAAGTAATACGTGATAAAAAAAATCTTGATATAAAAGCCGCTTATTTGTCAGGTGAAGATTTAAAACTCGCTGCCTCTTTACTGTATCAAGCTTATCATGATGATCCTGTTTTTTTAGAAATATTTTCCAATGAAAACAATGATTACGAACAAAAATTGCGCGCAGCCATTCGAGAAGAGTTAAGTGCTTTTTGGCATGCTAAACAACCTATGGTTGGCTTATACTTGGGGGAGGCAATGGTAGGTGTTGCTTGTTTAAATAGCCCAGACGAAAGTGTTAGTTCAGAGCGATTTTGGCACTGGCGTTTGAAGATGATGTTAGGTGCTGGCTACTTTAGTACCAAACAGATGATTGAAAAAGAAAAAATAGTACTTGCTGCTGTACCAATGAAGAAATTTCATATGCTTGCCTTTATTGCAATTCATCCTTTACATCAACATCATGGTTTTGGTCATTACCTTATGGCAGCCGTCAATACAATATTAGAAGAACACTCTGCAAGTGAGGGGGTTGCTGTTTATGCGACAACAAAGAAATATCAACAATTTTTTAAGGAAGTTGATTATGAACTGGTTAAAGAGCTCTCTATTGGCAATGTTTCGGGTTCACTGATGGTTCATTACAGAAGTAAAAGTTAAACCGAATCTCTTCATCAACTTTAGATAAATACCGAATTAATATTTGGTATTTTTTTATTTAATTTAAGGTGTTTTTTTACCTGTTCTAAAAATTTAGCGGTTGTATTTTAAAAGTAGCCAATGTTATATTTTACTGACTAATCGAATTTTTGTACCTTAACTATCTATTTTAACTAACAAAAAATGTTCAAATACTAAGTGTAAGCTGTAGCGTTTTGCTCAATATTTTTGTTAAGGTCATTATTGTCAGTGAATAGCAGTTAATAGGACATGCATTGCAAAATTAAGGAGTTTATATGAAGTTTGAAGCAGCACAGGAAAATATGCGCTTTTCATATTTTGGTGGTGGAGTCGGTGTATTAGTTTCTGGTTTAATTTGGTGTGCTGCAGGTTCAGTTGCATTAATGCATTCGAATCAATTGAGTATGCTAGCATTGTTCTTTGGCGGTATGTTTATCCATCCGTTAGCGATGCTATTGTCAAAATACTTTAAACGTCCTGGCAATCACCATCCTAAAAATCCGCTTGGCAAACTGGCATTAGAAAGTACGATTATCTTATTTGTCGGTTTATTTTTGGCTTTCTATGTAGCAAAGCTGCAAGTTGAATGGTTTTATCCAATCATGCTGATGATCATTGGTGTACGTTATTTAGTGTTTAATACGCTGTATGGCTTAAAAATATATTGGCTTTTAGGAAGCGTGCTGATATTTTCAGGTATGCTATGTATACTGTTAGGTGCTAATTTTATTATTGGCGCATTTATTGGTGGAGCAACAGAAATTGTCTTCTCACTTGTGATCATTAATCAATCGAAATGTTTGGTTTTAAACGCCACTTAGTTGCTCACTCCCACCTCGCCATTATTTGATGATTTGTTGATCTCCACTAAGCACGAACTTTTATGCTATAGGCGGCGAACTGTCGTCAAATTATGCTTCATTTACCTTATCATTTTGGAAAAACAATGGAAGAACTCAATAAACAATTAGATTTTATTATTGAATTAGATAGGCTCAAAGGAATTTATCGACAAGCGCTGGTCAAGTCTGATAAAAATAGATTTGAGAACAGTGCAGAGCACAGTTGGCATATTTCATTAACGGCTGAAATACTTCAAGAATATGCGGTAGAAAAAGTCAATATAGCACGAGTGATGAGTATGTTACTTATTCACGATATTGTCGAGATAGATGCAGGGGATATGTTTGCTTTTTCCGATAAACAAGCACTAGCAGAGCAACAAGAAAAAGAAATTGCTGCAGCAACCCGTATTTTTGGTTTATTACCAGAGAAACAGTTTCAAACTTTTAATGCCTTATGGACAGAGTTCGAAAAAGCTGAAACTGTTGATGCTCGATTTGCTAAAGCCATGGACAGCGTCTTACCCTTTTTACAAAATATAAAGAATGAGGGGGGCAGTTGGGTTAAGCACAAGGTTAAAAAATCACAGGTACTAAAACGTAATAGTTTTCTTGAAGGGCTCGCTCCTCAGTTATGGTTATATGTTTGTCAGCAAATTGATAATGCGGTAGAGCAAGGTTGGTTGTTGGACGAGTAATCAGCATAGCTAATCAGTAAAGTATTACGCTGTTTAATTACACAAGCTATTATTTATATTGTCGATAATAATTGTTCGAGCAATTATTACAACGTGGCATGCTCAAGGATAATGTAGTGAAAATATATGCGGATATTCAGTTAGGTAATTGTTATAAAATTAAGCTTGTTACCTCGATTTTACAGATAGAGCATGAGTGGATTAATATTAATATACTTGCAGGCGAGAGTGGCACAACGTCGTTTTTGAAAAAGAACCCAACAGGAAAAATCCCGTTACTTGAGCTTGATGATGGACGTTTTTTATCAGAATCTAACGCTATTTTGAATTACCTTGCCTCAGGTTCATCACTGTTACCTAAAGATAGATTTGAAAATGCAAAGGTACAGCAGTGGCAATTTTTTGAACAATATAGCCATGAGCCATTTATTGCTGTTGCTAGGTTTATTGCTAAATATCTTGGTTTACCTGATAACCGTAAAGCGGAATATCAATCCAAACAAGAAGGGGGTGATAAAGCACTAAGAATTATGGAAAAGCAATTGAAAATAACACCCTATCTTGTCGGGAGCACATTGACTACCGCTGATATTTCACTTTATGGATATACACACGTAGCAGAAGAGGGTGGTTTTAATCTGCTTGAATATCCTGCTATTCAAATGTGGATCAATAGGGTACAAGCACACCCCAACTATACAGCTATGGCGTAACATCATTGTGGAGAACCATGAAGTTTGAGATAAAGATAACGTTTGTCAACACTGCAAAGCTATGCTGTTTATTACGGTATTCGAAAATTATTTACACAAGGATTAACTATGATAGATTTTAAAAACTCTTCGGTGTTCAAATTAAAACCAATAGAAATCGAAGATGCGAGAGAAGACTTTCACAAGTTTATGATTGAGGGTGAGTCAATTTTTGCCGCTTTTAAAAGTATTAGAGATCAAGTGGTATTCACGAATAAACGCATTATTGCCGCCAATGTTCAGGGAATTACCGGCTCTAAGGTCGACTATACTTCTTTGCCTTATAGCAAAATACAGGCTTTTTCAGTTGAGTCATCAGGCACTTTAGATTTGGATTGTGAAATAGAAGTCTATGTCAGTGAACTCGGTATGGCTAAATTTGAGATTAAAGGTTCTTTCGATCTTATCCAATTTAATCAGCATATTAGTCAACACGTACTTGCGTAAATTCATTGTTATTGACAAATTAATAGTGAGTTTGTTGGTTAATATTTTAGCTAACTGCCCCTCTAACTATTAATAGCTATCACTAAGGCGAAATTATGAAACTGCTTTATGCTCACGAAAACCATTTTATGGTTAACAATGTTAAAAACCTTATTGAGGCACAACAAATAAGTTGCTTTATTAAAAATGAATTTGCTCAAGGAGCCGTAGGTGAAATATCAGCGTTTGACGCTTGGCCAGAAGTTTGGCTTGTTAATGAGGCTGATTTTGAACGTGCAACGACGATATTAACGTCATATCAGCAGGCTAATAAAGGCGAAGACTGGCTGTGTAAAAGCTGCGCTGAAACAAATGATCCCTCCTTTGAGATATGCTGGAACTGTCAGCATGAACATAAAGGGTCGCTTTAAAGAAGCTCTTTAAGTTCGAACATTGTTTTTATAATAATATATTAGCCAACAATTATCAGCGACTTCTTTAGGCTACTCACTTAGGATATTGAAATGACACCAGGAATCAATGTAGCTAAAAAAAACAAAGTTTCACATAAAATACATGAGTATTCTCATGATGAAACCACGGAGTCCTATGGACTCGAAGCGGCCGAAAAATTAGGTGTCATCGAACAACGAATATTCAAAACTTTAGTGGTAATGCTAGATGATAAAACCTTAGCCGTAGGCATTATTCCGGTTTCCGCTATGCTTAGTATGAAGCTTATTGCAAAAGCTGTTGGAGCTAAAAAAGCTAATATGGCTGATAAGTCTGATGTTGAACGTTCAACGGGGTATGTTCTTGGAGGAGTAAGTCCACTTGGGCAAAAAAAAGCACTGAAAACAATTGTTGACGCCTCAGCTAACCATTACGCCTCTATCTATGTCAGTGCAGGTCGGCGAGGATTAGAAATAGAATTGAGCCCCGCCGACTTAATAAAGCTCACGAATGGAATGCTAACGAAAATTTGTCAGTGATAACATTAATAAATTATTAAAAATAATAACTTAAGTCTCGATTATTCAGCTTTTCATTCAGTTTTTACTGGTATACCACTGATTCTCATAGGCTAAACTTCCCCATAAAGCATGGGCTAAAGCGATTTCAGCAAGTTTCGAGTTAATTGCTTTAGGTACTAGTTTCTTTTCCTTTAAAGAATAGCCAAAATTTACAGGTGGCTTTTGTGGTTGCAGTATTGTGACATCATCATCGGTCATATAGGCAAAGTTATCGGCATATTGCATCATTGCCCTTCCTCGGGCCAGGGTATTGTTTAAATCACGGCCAATCATAGGGGAATCGTTAGTTACCCGCATTAATGACAGCAAGGTCGGAGCAAGGTCGATTTGACTTACTATTCTTTCATCAGATAAATGTTTATTGCCTGAATTAAGAATAACAGCTGGAATATGAAAGTTTTTAATAGGAACAAGGTCGTTTCCTAACGCTCTAGCATCATGGTCAGCAACAATAATAAATATAGTGTCTTGCCAATAAGGTTGTTTTTTTGCTTGGTCGATAAACTTACCCAAAGCATAGTCTGCATATTGGATCGCTTGATGGCGCAATAGTTCTTTTGAGTCGTACTGAGCTAATTGCGCTGGTGAATATGCCAGTGGGGTTATTTTACCTGAGGGTATTTCAAAAGGATCATGATTACTGGATGAAAAAATAAAACTTAAAAAAGGCTTATCACCTTTGTGTAATTTACTTAATTCGATATCTGCTTGATTAAACAAGTCTTCATCACTGGCTCCCCACGAACCGACAAACTGAGGGTTTTTTATATCTTTAAAATCAACTATATCGCTAAAGCCATTACCTAAAAAGAAACCTTTCATATTATCAAAATGGCTTTCACCGCCATAAATAAATTGTGTAGTGTAATTATTTCTTTCTAGTAAACTTGCGATGGTGAAGAAGCCATGCTGAGATTTATCAAGCTTGACTACTGCTCGAGCTGGCGTTGGTGTGAACCCAGTAATAACCGCTTCAATGCCTCTTACAGACCGTGTACCGGTAGCATATAAATTTTTGAACGTTCAGCCTTCAGTATTTAATTTATCAATTTCAGGCGTAAGTGGTAACCCTCCTAATGAAGAAACAAATTGTGCGCCTAAACTCTCTTCTAAAATTATCACTAAATTTTTAGGTTTTCCTTGGTAAACCGGTGCTCTAGCACTAAAAGAAGGTTGCGCATTATTATTAAAAACTTGTGTATTTCAGCCAGTCTCCTGGCGAACAAGTTTAATTACTTGTTCTGTAGCCATAGTGCCATAAAGTTTTGACGCATATTTTTCATTACCAAATTGTTTATAAGCATGAGCAACACTATAGATTGAATTTAAGGTTAATGAATTAATCAGTGGGTCGGTAGAAAAATAAACGAATGACGGGTTAATAGGACGATGACCTACAGTACCTCTGGCGCAGAGAAAAAGGATAATAAAGAGCATAATAAATGATACGGATGATGATGGCAGCGTTACAGCAATGATGGGTTTGTTGGTACGAGTGAGTTTACCGACCGTGCGCCAAATGAAAGGACTAGGCACTATTATTAAGGTACATACCACGACTATGGTCAATAAGTGTCCATTGAATAACATTTTCATGACTTCATCAGGATAAGCTAAATATTCGATGAATAACCTGTTAGGTCTAAATCCATATTCATTAATAAATGCAGGCGTGGCAAGC
This sequence comes from Colwellia sp. MB3u-55, assembly GCF_014076785.1. NCBI lineage: Bacteria > Pseudomonadati > Pseudomonadota > Gammaproteobacteria > Alteromonadales > Colwelliaceae > Colwellia > Colwellia sp. MB3u-55. The sequence continues at coordinate 22,164 of NZ_JACGUS010000110.1, read as the reverse complement.
TCAAAAAAGAGCACGGCCATAAAAATAAAGAAAAACATTGCTCTTAACGCGCTAAGCCATCTGCTTTGCAACTTAGACCGCATTAGCAAGGGATGAACTATTCCAGGTAAAATTAATAGATAACCTAGCGTGCTTAAGTCGATTTTTAGCCCATTAAGTATCAGGGTAACCATACTGCCAAAATCGGTAAAACGCTCAATTTGCCAAACCGCAAAGCCAAGCCTAGCGACAAAAAGTGTAAAAATTAATAATAATGCAAACAATAAAAATGGACGAACTAAAGCGGTTGTAGAGGTAAACATCGTTATTAATATCTCTAATAAAACACGATACTTACCTTAAAATATAAAACTTAAGGAAAGCTTAAGTTAAACTGAAGTTAAGCTTTATGAGCATTACAGAAGTATTATTAGCTAAATGCTAAATGCTAAATGCTAATGGCGACAATAAGGCTGATCATCACTGCTGCAGATCCTAAGTCTTTTGCAAGCCCCGACAATGGATGAATCTCTAAACCTACCCTATCAACAACAGCCTTTATGGCGGTATTTATTATTTCTGTAAATATAATAAAGAGAATCGCCAAGACTAATATCACTTGTTCTTTGAAGCTTATATCAAATAGAAAAGACAGTGGTATGGCAATAATAAGCAGTAAAAGCACTCGTCTAAACGCTGACTCATTGGCGTAAAGCCATTTAAATGCGCGTAGTGAATTTAAAGCTGCTAAATAGACTCTATACAACCCTTTGGGTTTATTTATATTGTCAAACATTAGTCTTGAATCTCCATTGATTTGTCTTGGGTTATAGTGGTGCGTGCTATAGCACCTTGTGATTTACACGTCAGAAAAGGGTCATTATCAATATAATATGCTTTTGTTCGCACTGACATAATACTAAGCAAAGTGTCAAAAACATTGTCATGAGTAACAGGTGATTTTACTAAGTTTTTCAAGCAATTAAGGTTGAAGTTATTTTGCATTGGGTCATTCCAATAGATCATAGGTACATGGGTTTGCTCCTCTGGAGCGAAGGTGTAGGGCAAGCCATGTAAATAAAGCCCATTCTCACCAAATGATTCGCCATGGTCTGAAATATAAAGCAAAGAAGTTTCAATATCATTTTTCTCAGCCACATGATTTAACTCATTAATAATTTTTGAGAGTACCAAATCGGTATAAGCGATAGTGTTGTCATAACTGTTAATAAGTTGCTCTTGTGTACAGTTTTTAATATCGCTGCGTTGACAATCTTGAGTGAAAATACGTTTGTTTTTAGGATAGCGTTTAAAATAAGTGGGTCCGTGAGAGCCAATCATATGCAGTATGATCATGGTGTTTTTATGGGTTAGTCCATTGAGCTTACTTTTTAAGGGCGCTAAAAGTGCTTCGTCGTAGCAGACCTCACCATCACACAAAGGGTTTGATTGGTTAGAGTCTATCTGTTTCGTTTTTACCCGCGTACAAACGCCTTTACAACTACCGTTATTATTACTTATCCATAAAACGTCAGCCCCCGCTAAGTGGATAATATCTACAACATTTTGTTGTGCCATCGCAACACGTTTGTCATAACCCGCTTTATTTAATCTTGAATACATACAGGGGACAGAAACAGCCGTTGCCGTTCCACATGAACTCATATTTGAGAATGAGACAACACCTTGTTTTTCGGTATATGGGTTAGTCCGTTTACTATAGCCATTTAGTGAAAAACTTTGCGCACGAGCTGTTTCTCCTAACACCATTACGGTGACACGCTTTTTCTGACTATTACGCACTATTGATGGTGTTGTATCTAAGACCTTAAATTCTAATGGTGGGTAAAAATAGTGATTTCGGACAATTTGAATGACAAAACCATCATTTTATAAGAGATGATGTAGGTAATAAGGTCTTTATTATTTCTGCCAACAGCCGCGTAATTTGAATAGAAAAAAACGCCTATTAAAAAGACAGAGATAAGACTTAAGCTAATGATTTTTAGTCGACTTAACAGTTCTTTTAACAAGGGCTTATAAATTAATTGTACCGAATAAATAATGAAAGAGGGGAGTAATCCAAAAAATATAAAAAATATAATAGCGTGAAAATTTATGTAGGACCACGCTTCAGCCGTGTCGGTTTCTATAGTATTTTTTACCATACCGTAATCAAAAACGATCTCGTATGAAATGGTGCCATAAAATACTAAAGCAGAACAAATGACCGTAGCGATTAACAAAGGTTTAGTTAACCATCTAAAAGAAAAAAGCCCTTGGATGATAATGGTCAAGGCTAATAGAAATATCGGCAATGGCACCAGAAAGAATAAATTATAGTTATCGAGCGCGGTAATAATCGTTGTGGATTTGATCAAAAAAGGCAAATTCAAGATCAGTGCTATGTAGCAACTGGTAAATAACAATAATTGATTCGTTGTTAATTTTATATTATTGAAATAAGAGATATATTTAATTCTTAAATTCATAAAAATACCTATGGGTTAGTGTCTTCATAGTAATTATACAAACTTAAGTTTCGCTTAGGCTAAACTGAAAATAGCCTTTAAGATAAAAATCAATTTACCTTGGACGTGATTTACGCTAAAAAGAGAACGTTTTACAGGTAATTTTTCTGCATCACCACAACAAGGTACTATTTTGATGTTTCTCTACTCTTATTTTTTACGCTCAACTTATATTCGAACTTATATATTGTCCTGTTTAGTTATGGTCAGTTGTTATGCACAAAGCACAGAAAAATCCACCGCAGCGAATAATGCGACTTTGGCAGAATATACTGCGCATTATACCGTTTATCGACAGGGTGATAAATATGGAACGGCAGAGCGGATGTTATCAAAAACTGCTGATAACCAGTATAAATTGACGTTTAAAACCGAGGCTTCAAAATATTTTTATGTGATTAATACCGAAGAGTCTAGTGAGTTTTCATATGATGACCAACAGATAGAGCCAATAAAATATATCAGCAAAGATCAGCGAACATTTAAGAAAACAAAAAATCAAACGATTGAATTCGATCATGCTAACCATCTTGTTTTAGGGAGCGATACCGCTGAACAATGGTCGCTTGCTTTAAAAGCTAATATACTCGACCCTTTATTAGTTATCGAAAAATTGAGCCATGACTTACAAAAAAAAGAACAGCATTTAGAATATTTTGTTTATGATGATAATTCAGTTAAAAGTTATATATTTGAATATTCAGGTAGAGAAAAAATTAAGACACCAATGGGGCTGGTTGATACGGTAAAGGTTTCTCGAGTAAAAACCAATAGCTCAAGAAAAACCCATTTTTGGTTAAGTGTCGAGCATAACTTTATTCCTTTTAGAGTAGAGCAAGAAAAAGAAGGTAAAGAAGTAGCAACACTCAAATTAAAAAAATTGATAATACCTGCCGTAATCTAGAAGCATCTTAAATAGGTGATTTTAGTGTTTACCTATTCGGTTAAAGTGTGACTAGATTAAAATTCAAGCCTCATTTTAGTCAAAAAGCGAAGAGCGTTTTGTTTTAAGCGGGCCTTATAAAAAGTAAGATTTGTAAATTGAGTCATATCATCTTGGCATTCGCCACTAAATCGATAACTTAGATAAAAGGTGGTCAGTGTTAAAAACATATTTATAACGAAACTGAACGACATTAGCATTTATTTCAATAATCGGTATTTCTGCTGATCCATTACTTTTTTGAATAATAACATCGGTTATGTCACCCAATTACATTAACACTTTCGATTATTACCATTTACTTCTGCGACTAAATAACATTGACCAGCTAATATTATTTAGGTTAACCAGCAACTTTCAGAAATAAATCATAATCATTTCAGAAAAAGAGCCATTAAGACTCATTATTATAATAGCAACTGTTCCGATTAAGCGACGTTAGCATCAATATATTTTTAGGCCATTGAGAATAATCATAAGTCATAGATCTCGATTTATCTTAACTGGCAACTAAACCACGAAAGGCGTCGTTCACATTTGAAATATTAACGATCACGTTGTGCGCATTGAAGACATTAGCTTTAAAATATTTGCTATAGATTTTCTAATGAATAATTACAACTTAGCAACACATTTTTTATGGAAATTTTGGTTTTAATAGTTTCTAATTTATTGACTTTATCGGTTATTAATGACACTTAAATATAAATTAAGGAATTACTGTTACGTATACATAGTAATATATTGAACTCACATGTATGACACTCCCAATTGAGATTTATGTAAGCTTCGAATTAGGAGGAAAGCAATTTGACTACAGTAGTGCTCTTAAAGTAGCATTAACCCTTAACTCTTAACTATTTAATAAAAAAGGATTTTCCATTAAAACATCTCATCTAATTTTCCCTTTCTCGGTTTTATTGTCAGTGCCAGTTTTTGCAGAATCAGAAAACAAGGCCATTCAACATGAATTACAATACGGTATTATCAATTTGGCTAGCCTTGCATTTATAGATGGGGATTGGTCTGAATTTCCAGTTGTCGGTGCCAGTTATAAATACTATTTTTCTCCTGTTGCCGATAATGAACAGCCTTATGATTTGCAATCCCACTTAGGCCGGTTCAGCTGGTTAAAAGTGAATTTAAATGCTCTGAACTATAATCCTAATTTGGCTGGCAAGTTATATTTCAGCCAACGTTGGAGCTTCGAAGCTGATTTTAGTTACCAACGCCATACCAATAAATACAGTTATACTGACCATAGTGGGGAATTTAGGACGAGGAAGTATGATGAAGATGAGTTACTCACAGACCTTGCTCTTAACTATACGGTTAACCAACAATTGACGCTAGGGTTTGGAATCCATAACTACTCTGAAAATAGTGAATATACTGATATTATTGATGATTATGTCAAATCCAAAAATTCTCAATATGACAGTGAGACTTTTGTTGCTATTAAAGCTAGATACACCAATGTTAATGAAGGCAAAGGTTTGGACATTACTTCCTCAATTTCGCATCATGAAGAACGAAATACGGCAAAAGTATTTGCTACCTTTTACACTGCTAAGCATAACGCTTATAAAGTTGGCTTAGTTTACTCAGATTTCACTGACGACTGGAATGATGAAACTTTATTTACTGTTTCGTTGGCACATCACTATTGGTTTTCGCAAACAACAGCGATTAAATACGGTGTATCTTGGATAAAAGTTGATGGTGATAATTTTGGCCTGTTTGATATAAACGGTACTTGGCGTTTTTAGCACTATCGCATTGTTAAAATACGCAGAAAGAGAAATTGAAGATTCTGGCTTCGTAATAATTGACTGAGTTGAAAGCGAAAACTGAGTCAATTGTATCGATTTTATATGATTTCTAGGCCTGACATCTAAATTTTTAGTAAGACCGTCCTCTTTTTTGAACGGAAAATATTATCAATACAAAATCTAATCCAACTTGTCCAATTAGATGTAATAACTAATGTATATTTTGTGGCATAAGTTATCGTACAGAGACAACATTTCATTGGCAGCAATGAGCTTGCAGGAGTCATAGCTCTAAATATATACAAGACCGGATTTAACAACACTGTTACTGGCTTTTGAGCGACCACAGTGGTCATTCACATAATTACATGACTATTACTGCGCACTAATTGAAACCCTTGATACTCTCTAGATCAAATGGATAGCATCATTTAAGGTACCATCAGGTCAATCTAACTTTCAATTTGAAATTTATTTAGGGTAGTTAAGTAACCATTAGTGACATATTATTATGTTTCTAATTACTTATCGGATAAAACAATGGTCTTAAGATTTCGTTTTTTGTTTTTATTATTTATTCATTTTTTCAAACGAACTATTGGTATCATGGATGCAAATATGCTGGAATTTCGTGTTTTATTTAATGATGTTGATATCAAGAGAATGAGCAGTGACAGATACCTACCCATTATGGAATTAACATTATTCTTCAAGCAGGCCTTCTGATGCATATTATTATACATCAGAAGGCCGAAACCATCTAAGCCGATCATCTAATACTATCGATCGCAATCACCCCATACTATCTATTTCGATCACTTTTTGGTCAAAATAGTATTGAGTAATCAACTTGAGTAGTATCGGTCCATTTTTGTACTTTTTGTCTAGGCAGTTGGTGTTTATAACCATTGTTATTTTCATTTTTTCTGATGAGAATGGCCATCCCAACGGCACCTATTTTAATTCGTAAACTTAAAGAAATTTTAATACTAAAATACGGATGTAAAATCAGTCATCTATTAGGCGACAATTAGCTTGGCTAGATCGCGACAAGCTTATCTTTTTCACCCCAATCGCGTCTAAATATGCCTGTAAATCAGCAGAAATAGATATTATTTGTTGGCCGCTTGATGAGAAGTGGGATGATCACTCTCTGCAACAAGCGTTTTTCAAAAAAGCCTCAATTAAAAGGCTTTACTATTCCTGATTGGTCGTTAGTTCAGCAAGAGCTTCGGCCTAAAACCATGACGTTGTTGCTGCTTCTGGAAAAATACAAAGAGCGACACGCGGAAGGTTTTTACAGTTACACTCACTTCTGCCATTATTATAAGGCATGGCTTAAATGCTAAAAACCTTTCATGCGACAAAATCATAAAGCAGGTGAAAAACTGTTTGTGGATTATTGTGGCCCAACCATGAGTATCGTTGATGGAAGTACAGGCGTTCGTTGCGGTCATGGTGGCATCAAATTATACCTATGCCGAAACGACTTATAGCCAGAAACTCGAAGATTTGGTGATGAGTCACGCCTATTTTTTTGAGTTCTTGGTGGTGTTCCTCAGCTGATCATTCCTGACAATCTTAAAAGTGCCGTCACCAAAGCCTGCCAATATGAGCCTGATTTAAACCCAACCTACCAACAACTAGCGACACATTACGATACAGTCATTTTGCCCGCTAGGCCCTTGTAAAACAAGGGATAAATCTAAGGCTGAAGTGGATGTGAAAATTTTTGAACGTTGGATGATGGCACACCTTCGCAATGAAACGTTAGAACACAAGCTGCCCATTGTAATAGCAACATCACATCACAAATAAATTCATCGCTAATGTAGCCGTCACAATGGTCACGCCAGACTGAACAAAAAAAATCGTGAGAAGCGGAAGAATAAGGAATAGATAAAATGCCCAACTACCTACATTTTGATAATCGTGAAGAAAAATTTTACCTATTAGACTCCCATATTTTGGACCAAATAAGAAAAAAAGATACTTAACAACGTGATAAAGAATGATAAGCCTAATAACGCAAAACCAAAATCAGCGCCCGCTCGCGTTGCTTGAACAATATGGGAAACACCAATACTCGTCGCAGTTCAAACAATGCTGAGCCCTAAAAGAGCGAAGTTCTTAGTTAATTCAATCGTATATGCGCTTTAATGCAACTTGTTTCTATATAGTCAAATAAGGCAATATTATTTTTGGTAGTTCAATAGAAAATTCGGCATCATCAATCTCACAGGCAATTGCGGGGGTTAGAGTTGGATAAAGAACCTTGTCTAAAAGACCGCTAATAATCATAAAAATAGCCACTTCAGCAACTTTTGATTGATCTTCTGCTGTAATTTCTTGTCTAAATCTTAATAAAATTTCGACCAAACGTCGGTAAATTACTTTGCGGTCCACTGATTTATCTGAATCAAGTAATTCTGAGTGGAGCCTTGAATTTAAGTGGAGTGTTCGAAATACACTTTTGCGTGTCGAAAGAAATTGATAGGTTTCAACGGATACCTTTTCTAAAGCTTCCTTTAAATTTGTAAATTCGATAAGTTCGAGGTTAGTGACCCATTGAGAGAGATCGTTACCAAAGTCTTGATAGAGTAGTGGCAATAATGATTCTTTGTCTTTAAATCGTCGGTAAAAGGTGCCTACGGATACGCCAGCACGCGCGGATAATTCTTTAATAGTGATGTGCTCGAAAAACTTGTCTTGGAGACAAAAATGTAAAGCGTTTAATAGTTTACGTTGTGTATCTTGGCTTCTTTGCTGTTTTGGCAAGAAAACATTTTTTGTTGGCATAGTTATCGCTATATATCCATTTAAGGTGAAACTAGTTGAATGATGCGATTTTTTAAGGAAAACAGCAATACCAAAATTCATTTGGGTAACTACTAGGGGTAATAATCCCAAATAATATTTTCATATTGCCATACACTTTACTGGCAAATACTATTTAGCTTGGGCCATATAGTCAAGGGTCAGTTGAGTCAATGTAGCAGTGCCCGTTTTAAATGAGGACTCGTCAGCAAAAAAATAAGGGGAATGGTTACTTGGTGCTGTTTTTTCGTCTTTATCACTTGGAGTTCCCCCTAAAAAAACGAATAAACCTGGTACCTCAAGGGCGTAAAATGAAAAATCTTCTGCACCGGTGATCTTAGGTATAATCATTACATTTTGCTTTCCGGCTGCTTTTTCCAAACTCGGTAACATTTGTGTGGTTAATTCTGGGTTGTTTATCGTAACAGGGTAACCTTTGAAAATATTAACATCGGCCTTTGCTCCTGACGAGGCAGCAATATGCGTTGCCGTTGTTTTAATTTTTTCAAAAATTTGTTGCCTATTATCCATGTCAAAGTTACGAATAGTACCTATCATTTCGACATTTTCAGGAATAATATTATTACGCACACCACCCGAAATTTTACCAAAAGAAACGACAGCAGGTTCTTTGGTAATATCAATATGACGACTAACAATGAGGTTCACACCATTAACAATTTGAGCCGCCGCTGCAATGGGATCGACGCCGTTCCAAGGTGCAGAACCATGTGTTTGTTCACCATGGACATTAATTTCAAACCTATCTGCACTAGCCATAAATGGGCCACTTCGATAACCTATAGTTCCGGAAGGCAGGCTAGATGTTATATGTAAACCAAAAGCAGCATCAGGTTTATAACGTTTAAATATTCCTTGCTTTAACATCAGTTCAGCGCCACCTTCTTCACCTTTAGGTGCACCTTCTTCTGCGGGTTGGAATACAAACATGACATTACCATTGAGTTGATCTTTCATGCCAGCTAGTACTGAAGCTGTTCCCATCAACATGGCAACATGGGTGTCATGGCCACAGGCGTGCATAATACCGACATCGACACCGCGGTAGTTAGTTGTTTTAGTTGACTTAAAAGGTAAATCGACCTTTTCTGTTACCGGTAAAGCATCCATATCGGCACGAAGCATTACCGTAGGGCCTGGCTTTGAACCTTTCAAAATCCCAACAACACCGGTATAGGCAATATTGGTTTCCACTTCCATGCCAAGGCTTCTCAAATGCTCTGCAACTATGCCAGCGGTGCGAAATTCACGGTTTCCTAGCTCAGGATTTTGGTGAAAATCACGGCGCCATTCAATAACTTTATGTTCAACATTTTTAAGTAGTTCTTTCGGGCCTGTCGCAGCCTTAGCACCAAATGAAGACATTAATCCTAAAGCAACACAACAAGATATTACTGATTTTTTCATGTTTATTCCTTTTAATTTATTATTAGTATTATGATTTATTTTAAGTGATATTAACCGTTTTTGGATTAATGTGAGCCAACAATCGACTTAGTCGTTGCCGGTATTTTTTCTATGTTATAGCCTATGCCGCCTTTAAAAACGACTGACCTATCACGAATAGCCGATGGATCTTTTGATAAGTCACCATCAACCAAAACTAAATCAGCACGTTTTCCTGTTTCATAGAGCCAATTAGATTTTCACAATGTAAATATTTAGCGGTATTAAGCGTAGATATTTCAATGGATTCTTCCACGCTAAAACCTGCTTATACAAGCAATTCAACAACCCGTTGATTAGAAAAACCAGCAATAACACCACTAAAAACTGTTGGATCCGTTCCTACCATTAATTTTCTGTCAGCTTCAATAAATATCTTTCAAGCTTCATCATCTTTTTAAAGATAATAGACCAAGTAGCATGTTCTTGGTTGGCTATTTTTTCCAAAATTGCTTCGTATTGATAGCGTACTTGTGGAATAAGGACATCAAGTGCTTTAGGCTAAGCTTTTGGGCGGCCTTTAGTATAGATTTCAAAGACAGTTAATATTGAGGTTAACGCAACCTCTTTTTTATCAAAAATTCAATAAGGTCGTTAACTTCTTTAGAGTCTATATCAAGATCTACTAGCGATTGGTGTGATACTTTATAACTTGGGCATTCATCTTTAACTTTTCCTTTAACAACATCTGTTGAGGCAAAAAAGCCATGTTCTAAATTATCAAGACCAAGTTCAGCTGCTTCTCTGTAGGTGATAGAACATAAGTCACTGTCATTTGCATACAACTGTAACTAAGTAAAAGTGGCTAACAAGCATATGGCTTGAGCTGCTGATAAATTCTTTGTGAAGATATTTTTTTTTATTCTGAACTGCTCATTATAAATTCACTAATCGCTTTTTATACTAACGAGTAATTATCAAAATGTTCGATAAATTAAGATTCACATTTTGATAGATGCCCCCGTCATTGGTTATTTAATTGTGAACTACTCTGCACTAAAGTACCCAGTTTTCTCGACGGTGCTGATAAATGTAAATCTAAATTCACATAATTTTGTAATTTAAATAAATTATGTTAATTTAGCTTAGAGTTCAATCATGAATAATAGGGTTAAAGCTACCCGTTTAAGGAATAATAATGAAGGAAAACATTTGGGTAGCAGTAATAATTGCGCCGCTCTTTTCAACAATGACCTTTGCTAAAGTCGAGCCTGTATTACAACTAGAAGATGTTTTTACACTGGAGTATGCTTCTGGACTTGCTATAAATGCTGGCGGTGATGAAGTCTATTTTGTTCGTAACTATATGGATATTCATAGTGATAAAAAACTTGGCAACATTTGGAAAGTTGACAAGAAAAAAAACTTAACTCCGGTAACTAATGGTCTTCATGTTGATTATTCGCCAAAGCTTTCTCCTGATAATACAAAACTAGCTTATATTTCTACGGCGAGTGGTAAATCTCAAATACATATGAAGTGGTTGCAAACAGGTAACGCTGGACAATTGAGTCACTTCACTAACGCACCTTCAAATCTAAGTTGGTCGCCTGATGGAAAACATTTAGCTTTCTCAATGTTTGTTGATAGTGAAACAAAGAGTGTTGTATCACTGCCAGGTATGCCTAAAGGAGCAAAATGGGCTAAGCCAGCGGTGTATATTGATGACATGTATTATCGCTTTGATGGTGCAGGTTATAATAAAGCAGGTAATAGCCATATTTTTGTTATGTCAACTGATGGGGGAAATGCACGTCAACTTACAGAGGGTGAGTTCAATCATAATGAAAAAGTTAGTTGGAGCAAAGATGGAAGCAAATTATATTACTCAACCAACAAACGTTTAGATAAAGATCTAGAATGGACAGATAGTAATATTTACTCTGTGGATATTGAAACGCAAGAAGTTAACGTATTAACAGATCGTAATGGACCTGATTCAAGCCCTATTATCTCGCCTAATGGTAAGTTGATTGCGTATTTAGGCTCTGATCAGCACTATAAAAATTACGAAAACACTGAACTTTATATCATGAATATTGATGGTTCAAATAAACATTCTATTACTGAAAATTTAGACCGTTCAATTAATAACATTCAATGGGCTAAGAACAGCAAATCCGTTTTAATGAGTTATCAAGATAAAGGAGAAACTTATGTTGCTTCTCAATCGTTGAGTGGCAAACGAAAAATTGTTGCGAGACAGTTAGGCGGACTCTCTTACGGTAGACCATATAATGGCGGTGAATTTGTTGTTTCAGAAGATGGAACTGTTGCTTTTACTTTTTCGAATCCTCAACGCCCTGCGGATATAGCAATAACGAAAAAGGGTAAAACAACCCTACTAACTACACTTAATGAAGATGCATTAGGTTATAAAACTCTAGCTAGTATAAAAGAAATTAATACCAAATCTTCATTTGATAAACGCAATATTCAAGCTTGGATTGCTTACCCTCCAGGGTATGATACAGCTAAAAAAGCGGGTAAAAAATTTCCTTTGATCCTAGAAATTCATGGTGGTCCAGTCACAAATTATGGACCTCATTTTTCTGCAGAAATTCAACTTATGGCAGCGAAAGGCTATGTCGTAGTTTATGCTAACCCAAGAGGAAGTGATAGCTACGGTAAAGAATTCTCTCAAACCATTCATAATAATTATCCAAGCCAAGATTATGATGATTTAATGTCTGTTGTTGATAATGTTATTAAGCAAGAAGCTATTGATGATGAGGCATTATTTGTAACAGGTGGTTCTGGTGGTGGTGTTTTAACGGCGTGGATTATTGGTCACACTGACAGATTTAAAGCTGCTGTGGTCGCAAAACCTGTTATCAATTGGATTAGCTTCGCACTGACCACTGATATTTATCCTTTTGTTATTAAAAATTGGTTTAACAAAATGCCATGGGAAGACAGCGAGCACTATATGAAATTATCACCTATTAGTTATGTCGGTAATGTCAGTACACCTACCATGCTACTAACAGGGGAAGCAGATCAACGAACACCCATTGCTGAAACTGAACAGTTTTATCAAGCGCTTAAATTACGTGATGTTGATACAGCCATGGTAAGGATACCAGACGCTTATCATGGTATTTATAAACGACCTAGCAATTTAATGTCTAAAGTTGCTCATATATTATGGTGGTTTGAGCAATATAAAACGACTCCGAAATCAAAGGGAGGTTATTGATTACTAATATAAAGTAGAGGTGATGAACTAAATGTAGAATAGTAATCTCTTAGTTCTTTAATCATCATAGTTGTGTCGCCATTGGTTATTGAGATAGTGATTTCCTTTAATCAATGATGATATTTTTCAATCAGTTGTCAGGTGAAAATATACATTTTTTCCTTTGTAATAAGCGAGTTTAAAATATGCGGAATTTATACCCTATAGCGGCGTGTAGCTTAATCGTCTCAGCATTAACGATTACTTCGGCGTTAGCTGAAGTTAAATACACGGATCAAGTAAAGCTACATCAGATAGCTGAGCAGGTATCAGCTGATAATATCGAAAAAGACATTAGGAAACTCGTCGGCTTTGGCACCAGACATACTTTATCAGAAACTCAATCTGAATCACGCGGTATCGGCGCTGCAAGACGTTGGATTAAATCTGAATTTGAAGCTATTTCGAAGGCTTGCGGAGAGTGTCTTGAGGTGTATTTTCAACGTGATGTGATATCGGGTGAAAAACGTATACCAGAGCCTACCGAAGTGGTGAGTGTCATCGCGATATTGAAAGGTAAAACGGATGATAATCGCTATGTCATTATGTCAGGCGATATTGATTCTCGTGTTAGTGATCCTATGAATGCTACCTCAGACTCTCCGGGCGCCAATGATAATGCTTCAGGTGTTGCAGGCGTTTTGGAAGCGGCAAGAGTACTATCAAAACATGAATTCAATGGCTCAATTGTGTTTGCTGCCTTAGCTGGTGAAGAGCAAGGGCTCTTTGGCGGTAAAATTATGGCTAAGCAAGCGCAAAAAGATGGTTGGCGAATTAAAGCGGTACTAAATAATGATATGATCGGCAATATTGAAGGGATTAATGGCGTTATTAATAATACAACCGCAAGAATATTTGCTGAAGGCACTCGCCAAAAAGAAACACAAAAGCAGGCAACTAAAAGACGTTTTACAGGGGGAGAAGTCGATTCACCTACTCGTAACTTAGCTCGTTATATTGACTGGATGGCAGATAGGTATATTCCTAATTTAGACACTATGATGGTTTACCGTTTAGATAGATTTGGACGTGGTGGACACCACCGTCCGTTTAACGACCTTGGTTATCCTGCGGTTCGAATTATGGAAACGAATGAGAACTACAACCGACAACATCAAGACCTTAGAACAGAAAATGGTGTCAACTATGGCGATACTATCGACGGTATCAACTTTAACTATGCGGCAAAACTTACGGCACTCAATGCAGTTTCTTTAGCTGGCATGGCATGGGCTCCTAATCCACCCGTTAACGTTGAAATAAGCGGAGCAGTGCAACCCAGTACTAAACTTGCTTGGGCAAAGGCAAATAAAAATGAAAAAAGTATTATTGCAGGCTATAAGATTTACTGGCGATTAACGGATGCTTCACAATGGCAAAACAGCCGTTTTGTTGGTAATGTAACAGAATACACTTTGGAAAATATTGTTATAGATAATTACTTTTTTGGCGTGGTTAGTGTCAGTAAAGATGGCTTTGAAAGCCCTGTTGTTTTTCCTGGTGATGCGGGTTCATTTGGTAACTAGAACACCCATAGTTACTATATATTCAGCGAAAGAAAATACGTTAACCTATAAGTTAAACTCAATAGTGTCGGCTATTTTGAAAAGTGGTGAATAATATCGCCCACCATTTTTTGCTGTTTTTTATCACTATCCAGGTGATTATAACGCTAGCTCATCTTTATAAACATAAAAAAGCCTTGTTTTTTATTAAAACAAGGCTTTCACATTCATATTAAATTATCTATTATTTTTCGAAATAAAACTTATTACGTTTATTATCGTAGTTACCAATTTCATTCATAGTATTAGCATCGTATAGACGACCATTTACCATGGTATGGGTAATACGGTCACTTAAACGGATGTCTTTTGTTACATCACCATCAACTACGATGATATCAGCTAATTTACCGACTTTAAGTGAACCTAACTGATTGTCTAAACCTAAAGTTTCAGCAGACGAGATAGTTGCGGTTCTAATCGCTTCTAGTGGTGACATACCACCTTGCGCCATCATCCACATTTCCCAATGCATCCCTAAACCTTCACGTTGACCATGACCACCAGCATTAACCTTAATACCTAAATCTTGCATTTCTTTCGCTACTGTTGCCACATTTTTATGGTTGTAATGATGCTCTGGTGCCGTAGTGCGTCGCATGGTGCGCGGGTCTAATATTTCACTGGGTACATATTTACTTAACAGTGGATGTTTCCACACTTCTGTTTTGTCGTACCAGTAATGCTCTCCCCAAATACCACCGTAGGCGACAATAAGTGTTGGCGTGTATGCCATTTCGGATTGTGACCAAAGTTGCTTCACATCGTCATACACCTTTTCCGTCGGAATTGAATGCTCTAAGCTTGTGTGACCATCAACAATCATTGATAAGTTATGTTGTAAAAGTGAACCACCTTCTGGCACGACCATCATTTTCAATTCACGTGATGCTTGGATGAATTGTTGACGTTGGTCACGACGAGGTTGGTTATAACTTTTAACACTAAATGCACCTGCTGATTTTAAACGCTCAACGTGGAATTTAGCATCATCAAGGCTATCAACATGCGAGGTATAACCAGCAACTGTTGCACCGTACAAAATTGTACCGGTTGAAAATAAACGTGCTGAGGTGATTTTACCCGCTTTTTGCATTTCACTTGCGGCAAAAAACTCCGTGGTATCATTTGACGGGTCATGAATTGTTGTCACACCTAGTGCCAAACCTGCGTAGTTTTTCCAGTTTTGCTGTGGAATAATTTCACTGCTCGCCTGTGGGCCATGAGCATGTGCATCAATTAAGCCTGGCATTATGGTTTTACCAGCAACATCAATAACTTTAGCACCACTTGGAACATTAACCTGCTCTTTGGTGCCAACGGCTTTAATGGTATTGCCTTCAACGATAACAATACCGTTTTCAATAACTTGTTCACCTTCCATTGTGACCACGGTTCCACCAACAAAAGCAACAATACCTGATGGTTTATCTGCTTTTTTCTTGTAGCTTAAGTTAGTCACTTTAGGCTTGGTTTTATCTACTTTGGTGTCAGTATTTTTACTCTTTTCAGTTTTTTTATCTTCAACCTTGGCAACAATATCAAACGCACCAATAACGGGGGCTTGATATAAATTCGCGCCTAAACTCCAATGAAGTTCGTCTGATTTACCGTTCCAACTAATGCCTTCACCTGCACGCATAGAAAGTTGTTTAACAGGTAAGTTTTTAGCTTTCGGGCCAATATCGATCACATCACCACGTTCTACCATAGGGGTAACAAACACTTTAAACCGCTCTGTAAACGCTAAATTCTTGCCGTCTGGTGATACTTTATACTCGGTGGAAAATTTACCTTGGTATAGTTTTTTCTCATTCTGTCCGTCTAAATCAATACGCGTTAAGCTTGGCTTTTCACTATCACGAATAACGTAAATACGGTCATTTTTACTACCAAAGTGTGGTTGTAAGCCTGATTCAGTAATTAATGTAGCTTTGCCACCTTTAGCAGATACGTGATAAATACCTGGGTTTAAACCCCATTTAGGATCGGTAATATAACCGCCTGACACTTTACGGAACACAACCGTTTTACCATCAGGAGAAAAGCTCGGTTCAATATATTTACCAGGCTCTTTTGTTAAAGCTTTACCTTTGCCACCACGTGCTGAAACAACACGCAATTGGCCTTGGCTTTTGTCATTCCATGTGGCGTAAACAATTTTTTTGCCGTCACGTGAATAACTAGGGTTCAGTTCAAAATGATTTTTTTGACGAGTTAAACGCTTTGGCTTTCCGTCCGGTAAGCTACGAGTATAGATATGACCCATAGATTCAAACACGACACTTTTCCCGTTAGGCGATACTTCAACGTCACGCAACATTTTCACGTCAAATATGTCTTGGTTAACATCTTGTTGAAAACGTAAAGCAGTTTGAATTTTCTTTGTTGTTTTTACATGGAATTCAATGTTTTCAGATTTTTTACTGGCAACATTTAATTTATTAATTTTACCGCCAGCCCAGAAAATCATTTCTTCACTGTCAGGTGTCCAAGCAATGGTTGGGTAAACACCATGAATCGCCCATGTTTCTTGCATATCACGTTCTAACTTTCCGTATATTTCGGTCTGTTCACCGCTTTCAAGGTTATATAGATAAAGTTTTGATTGGAAATCATCACGGCTAATAAACGCTAAATGCTTGCCATCTGGTGATGGAGTAGGACGAATAGCACCACCCGTACCAGAAATAACCACTTTAATTTCACCGCTTTCTAAGTCAAGGCGCTTAATTTTGTAAAAGCCTTTGGTGGAATCTTTACTGTAATGAAAGGTTTTGCCTGGGGAAGTGTCTTGTGAAAAATATACATATTTACCGTCGTGTGAAAATGCTGGCTCGCCTAAATCTTTTTGTTGATCTGGGCGTTTAGTGAGCATTACACCACTACCGCCAGTTTTGTGGTACATCCATACTTCACCTGCACCTAGCGAGCGACTACCTGTAAAGTGTTTGCGACCGACAATATAATTACTGTCTGGTGACCAAGCTGGACTATTAAGTAATCGGAATGTTTCTGAACTTACCGCTTTAGCATTACTACCATCTGCATTCATCACCCATAGGTTATCGCCACCATCTTCATCTGATGTAAAAGCAATATATCTTCCGTCAGGGCTAAACGTAGGTTGCATTTGCCATGCAATATCGGTCATGAAAGGCTTAGCTTCGCCGCCGGTAATAGGCATGCTATAAATATCACCTAATAGGTCAAATATAATTGTTTTACCATCAGGACTAATATCTACGTTCATCCATGTCCCCGTACGAACATCAATGTTCGCCGTTTTGAACTCTCCTTGCGGGGCGTTAACTGACCAGCTAGGTTTTTCATCTTTTTTACTCGATGTTTCTTTTTCAAATGCGCTACTTTGAGACGCTGGAAATAGCATCATCATCGATAGTGCAAGAGAAGATAGTTTTGGTGTTTTAATTAACATTTAACTTATTTTCCTTTTATACGAAATGTTGTCTTTTTTTAAATTAAGTACGTTATAAATTTATTTAAAAGATAATTATTTAAAGTTAAGTAACCGCTGTACTATGATGGAGTTTATCCAGCACTACAATTAAGCATTAGATTATCGTTTTAATAATAATGATTTAGTAACTATATTTACCTCTCGCCTTATGGTTGACAACACATTAAGGCAAGAAAAAATCTCGTTATTATTGTTTGTAGATAACGCCGTCTTTCATTACAAAGGTTACATTTTCCATCAAGGAAATGTTATTAATCGGGTTGCCGTCAACCGCAACAATATCGGCTAAATAACCTGATTTAATTTGTCCCAAAGAACCCTGTTGCTGAAGTAAAGTAGCGCTGTTGATAGTTGCTGCTTGAATGGCTTGCATTGGTGTCATGCCATAAGTCACCATACGTGAGAATTGCCTTCCGTTGTCACCATGTGGGTAAATAGCAGCGTCTGATCCAAATACCATTTTTACACCCGCTTTTGTTGCCCTGCGGAAGCTTTCACGTTGTGCTTTTGAAACCATTTTTTCTTTATTAATATTTTCTTCAGGCACACCATTGGCCGCACCAAACTCTAATGTGTATTCTGTGTTGTAAATATCGCATGACATGTAAGTCCCATGTTTTAATGCCAACTTAATTGCTTCATCATCTAAGAAACTACAATGCTCTATTGAGTCTATACCCGCGCGAATGGCTGCTTTTATACCGCTAGTACCATGTGCATGTGCCGCGGTGATTAAACCACGTAAATGCGCTTCATCAACGGCCGCTTTCATTTCTTCTTCGGTTAACTGTTGAATACCAACTTTAGTACCTTTAGAAAAAACACCACCTGTAGCACAAACTTTAATGGTATTTGCGCCATACTTAATGTTTTCTCTTACTTTCGCTCTTACCGCCCAAGGGCCGTTTGCTACTCCACCGGAAATGCTTTTTGCCTCAGGAGGAGAAAAATTATCATCACAATGGCCACCAGTAATGCTAATCGAATGACCCGCAGCCCAAATACGAGGACCAGGTACTTCACCAGCATTAATACCATCACGAACTCCAATAACAGAATATCCTGAAGCACCTAAATTTCGTACCGTAGTAAAGCCAGCCAGCAAGGTCTTTTTTGCATTTTTTACTGCTTTTACCGTTTGACGCGGTACTGAGTTGCCTTTTGCGGCTAAAAAATTATCTTCGGCATCACTATTTAAATGTACGTGCATATCCATCAAGCCCGGCATTAATGTTTTGCCTTTTAGGTTAATAATGCTAGCACCTTGTTCGGTTTTCACTTTTCCTTGTTTACCCACTTGGACAATTTTATTGCCGTCTATTAAGACCGCGACATTTTTTATTATTTCACCATTTTTTACATCAAGATAAGCGCTGGCATTAATTAATGTTTGTTGAGCATAAGTATTCGAAACTGCGAGTAGTACAGTAGCGACACCAAGTAATTGAAACAATTTCACGATATATTCCTATTTATTGTCGTTATTAATATTAACCAGACTGTAGGTTAACTCTGTTAAGTTCGTAATTCTTTATTATTGATGCTTATAAACTTTACCGCCTTTCATAACAAAACTTACATCAAGTAACGCTTTAATATTTTTTAATGGACTAGTATTAGTCGCGATGATATCTGCAAATTTTCCGGGTTCTATTGTGCCTAATTTATCACTCATTCCGATAAGATCTGCACTATTAACTGTGGCAGATTTTAAGATTTCTGACGTAGACATTCCCGCTTGGTGCATTAGAACAGCTTCTTGAGCATTGATGCCGTGTTTTGACACGCCACTGTCAGTACCAAAAGCGATTTTCACACCAGCTTTGTAAGATATCTCAAAATTTGCCAGCATATCAGCACCAACACGAATGGCTTTTGCCCTAATAGGCAAAGACATAAAGTCAGATGTTTCCGCCATATTTACAACCGTTGCTCCAGCAAGTAGCGTAGGTACTAAGTAGGCACCTGATTGTTTAAATAGTTTGATGGTTTCTTTATCAGCGTAGCTACCATGTTCAATACTATCTACACCCGCTCTTAATGCCGCATTAATGCCTGCTGTAGCGTGTGCATGGCTTGCAACTTTACGGCCTAAGTCATGGGCTGTATCGACAATTTCTTTTAATTCATCATCGGTCATTTGTTGACCCGTACCTGTATTTGTATCTGATAATACCCCACCAGTTGAGGCCACTTTAATGGCATCTGCTCCATATTTAATCGCTTGACGGGTCATTTTTCGACATTCAAAAGGTCCATCACAAAGTGTTTTTGGTGATTTCATTGCCAATAAGTCAGGTGCCATACCATCAGTATCTAAATGCCCACCGGTAATCGATATTCCTGCTGCTGCAATTATACGTGGACCTTCAATCCATCCTTTATTGACACCATCCCTCAATGCATACATTTGCTCTGATTCACTCAATAAATCGCGCACAGTAGTAAAACCGGCCATCAACGTTTTTTTTGCGTAATGTACACTTTTCATAGCAATATCGGCATTAGATAACTTGACTGTATCTTTGATATTGTCAGGACCAAGCTCCATTTGTAAATGAACATGCATATCCATTAATCCGGGCATAACAAAGCTATTAGATAAATCGATAAAAATTGCATTTTTATCAACTGTTTTTGCGTCAACAAAGCCTTTTTTTACAGCGAAAATTTCTCCATCTTTAACAATAATGGTTTGCTTTTTTAAAGGATACATACCAGGCACAGAAAGGAGTTCGCCAGCATGTATTACTTGAGTAGAAGCTATAGCTGACTGATTTAACAGTGATGATAAAACTAGAGCAAGCAGAGTTGGGAGTGGTTTCATTGTTATTTGTAATCCATATTTAGTGCTTTTTATTTGGTTCACCATGTTCATTATTCAACAGTTTTTTTCTTTTGATTTGTTTAAAAATAGAGACGCATTAGTGTGATAAAACGGATTGTCTTAGTTACTAATATACCTAATACAAATAAAATGTAAATTCACATCAACTTGTAATTTAAATAAATATTTAATAACTGTTTTAAAAGTGAAAAAGTTACAGAATAATGAAATACTGTAGTCTGTTAGTTACTTGCAGGAATGGATATACGTTTTATTCGTTTTTTTCATTATAAGTGACTAATTAAAAGTTCCAGAGCAGTAGAGTTTTTAAAAAATCATCGCACCAACGTTTAAAGACTGTCTCTTATCCATCACAATTACCTCACTAGAGTTCTATGATATATTCCCAATGCAATCCCTGCTAATACATAGGTGCTAGGAGCTGAAGGTCTTGAAAAAAGTAAATAGGTGTCGTTGTTTTTTTAATAATTAATATCAGCCAGCATTAATGTACATTTGGCAATATGATCCAATGCAAAAACGGAATTTATTTTAACACCTAAACCAAGCGCCATATTTTTAGCTTTTTGTTTAGCTTTTTTCGATGCCTCTTTAATTAATTCAACTTCGATTTCATCTTTCTTTGAAAAATCAAAATAACTCTCGATATCTTCAACATTATTGCTATCCATCAACTCATTAGTTAACTTAGAATAAATTTTCAAATCATTAATGGTAACTTTAAATTTTTGAATAAATTCATAACCTAAAATAGCTAAACCATGATACTCATTGCCTGTTTATTAATTTCAAATGATTTTATCTCTGTTTCTAAAATGCCATTAGATTTTAAGATGATTACTACATCATTTGATGTTTTGTTTAATAATGATTTAGCCAAAGTAGCTTGTTTGTTAAATGTCACGACATAAAACTCTAAGGTTGTTATGTCAGGTTCAACTTTTATGACACTTTTATCTGTGACAGTCACAAATGGAAAATCAGGCATCGTAGATGCATTATTAAATCCTGAGAATATAAAAATAAAAATTATGACTGTAAGTTTCACCAAACTCTCCTTAAAAATATAGACACAATGACTCCCCACGAGGTGCTAGCCTCTGAACGTGGGTTAGTTTTACAAACCAGAGCCATACTATATGTGTCAACAATATAAAACAGAGGCTAGCATGATAAAACATAACATACTTTTCATTGGCTTAGATACCCATAAAACATTTACTAAAGTCGCTTATAACGAAGACCAGCGCGGCGCTAAGTCAGTTCATTTAGGTAAAATACTCAGCAATAAAGCCGCCTTTAAAAAACTCGTACGACAATTACAGTCAAAATATCCTGACGCTACGCTCCATTTTTTTTACGAAGCCGGTCCTTGTGGCTATTGGATTTATCGCTTTTTCACCAGCCTTAATCATTGTTGCTATGTCATCGCTCCTTCGCTTATCCCTAAAAAACCAGGAGATAAAATCAAAACCGATAAACGTGATGCGCTCAAACTTGCAAAGCTGCTCAAGTCTGAAGAC
>NZ_JACGUS010000109.1:0-1628 GCF_014076785.1 Colwellia sp. MB3u-55 | reverse complement strand
TGTTTTTACTTCAAGATAAGGAGGTGATCCAACCCCAGGTTCCCCTAGGGTTACCTTGTTACGACTTCACCCCAGTCATGAAACACAAAGTGGTGACCGTCCTCCCGAAGGTTAAACTAGCCACTTCTTTTGCATCCCACTCCCATGGTGTGACGGGCGGTGTGTACAAGGCCCGGGAACGTATTCACCGTAGCATTCTGATCTACGATTACTAGCGATTCCGACTTCATGGAGTCGAGTTGCAGACTCCAATCCGGACTACGACAAGCTTTGTGGGATTCGCTCCACCTCGCGGTATTGCTGCCCTCTGTACTTGCCATTGTAGCACGTGTGTAGCCCATCCCGTAAGGGCCATGATGACTTGACGTCGTCCCCACCTTCCTCCGGTTTATCACCGGCAGTCTCCTTAGAGTTCCCGCCATAACGCGCTGGCAAATAAGGATAGGGGTTGCGCTCGTTGCGGGACTTAACCCAACATTTCACAACACGAGCTGACGACAGCCATGCAGCACCTGTCTCACAGTTCCCGAAGGCACAAGTCTATCTCTAGTCTCTTCTGTGGATGTCAAGGGATGGTAAGGTTCTTCGCGTTGCATCGAATTAAACCACATGCTCCACCGCTTGTGCGGGCCCCCGTCAATTCATTTGAGTTTTAACCTTGCGGCCGTACTCCCCAGGCGGTCAACTTAATGCGTTAGCTCCGCTACCCACGGATCAAGTCCACAGACAGCTAGTTGACATCGTTTACGGCGTGGACTACCAGGGTATCTAATCCTGTTTGCTCCCCACGCTTTCGTGCCTCAGCGTCAGTATCTGTCCAGGTGGCCGCCTTCGCCACTGATGTTCCTTCCAATCTCTACGCATTTCACCGCTACACTGGAAATTCCACCACCCTCTACAGTACTCTAGTTTGCCAGTTCAAAATGCAGTTCCAAGGTTGAGCCCTGGGCTTTCACATCTTGCTTAACAAACCGCCTACGCACGCTTTACGCCCAGTAATTCCGATTAACGCTCGCACCCTCCGTATTACCGCGGCTGCTGGCACGGAGTTAGCCGGTGCTTCTTCTGTTGCTAACGTCACAGTGAGCAGCTATTAACTACCCACCTTTCCTCACAACTGAAAGTGCTTTACAACCCGAAGGCCTTCTTCACACACGCGGCATGGCTGCATCAGGCTTTCGCCCATTGTGCAATATTCCCCACTGCTGCCTCCCGTAGGAGTCTGGGCCGTGTCTCAGTCCCAGTGTGGCTGATCATCCTCTCAAACCAGCTAGAGATCGTCGCCTTGGTGAGCCATTACCTCACCAACTAGCTAATCTCACTTGGGCTAATCAAATGGCAAGAGGTTCCGAAGAATCCCCCTCTTTGGTCCGTAGACGTTATGCGGTATTAGCAGTCGTTTCCAACTGTTGTCCCCCACCATATGGCATATTCCCAAGCATTACTCACCCGTCCGCCGCTCGTCAGCAAAGTAGCAAGCTACTCTCTGTTACCGCTCGACTTGCATGTGTTAAGCCTGCCGCCAGCGTTCAATCTGAGCCATGATCAAACTCTTCAATTAAAAAATCGTTTGTGATGCTTAGCCGAAACCAAGACATCTGCTCAATGAATTCTGTCGTGTTACCAAC